>JACPSU010000116.1 GCA_016193105.1 Deltaproteobacteria bacterium
AAAATGGTCGTTTACCCATTCCACTTCCTTTAGCGTCCCTTCTAAACGAAAACCTAATCTTTTGGGTATGGCACTACTTTTATGGTTCCTCGTTGCACAGGCTATGTGAGCCCGATTGAAATTAAGGTCAGAAAAAGCATATTTAATCATGGCCTGACATGCTTTGGTCATAATCCCTTTTCCTTGTAAGGATTCTCCGAGCCAATATCCCAGTTCCATTTTTTTATTGATCCAATCCAACTTATGAAACCCAATAACTCCGACAAGTTGAGGACAGAAAATCCCATAGTGAGCACCCTGCCTTTTTGAAAACAGATCTAAGGTAAACTCAATAAAATCCACGGTATTTTTTAATTCCGTATTCTTATCCACCCACGGAAGCCACTGTTTCAAATAGGCTCGATTATTCATAGTTAGCTCAAACAATTTTGCTGCATGTCCCTTATCCAAAACCCGTAGTTTTATTTTAGAATCGACAGAAATAACTTTTTTAAGTTTAACCATATTAAAAAACTATTCTTTCTTCTTTTTTATGTGAAGGGTTTTGATAACTTCACAGACAACTTTTTGATCACTATCAAGAACATGGACGGTAAAAACGGGTTCGTATTTTGGATGTGTTTCTAGGATGTTTTTAATTTCATCAATTTGATGCTGTGAAATACGAAATTGTGCAGAAACGACCCCTTTTCCAGGCCTCTTAAAGTGAATCGTTGCTGCCTTGTCCCAGACAACATACTCAGGTCCTAAAATTTCGATCAGCATGAGCATATAAAAAGGATCTGTCATCGAATAGAGCGATCCGCCATAATGAGTCCCCACATAGTTTGTATTCCAAAAACGAAGCTTCATCTCAACATCAACAGCACGAAAATCAGAGGAGAGTTTTTTAATTCGAATTCCTGAAGCAAAAAAAGGGGGCCAGAAATTAAAGAGTTTAAGAAGTTTAGATTTTGGGATAAAGCTCATTATCTAAGCTTATCCATCGCATGTTTATGTTTTTTATAGACTTTTATCATTGTTTCCTTCCATTTTTTAGAAGAAACAGGAACAAGTTCAATAGCCTGACGTTCTGATATAAACTTAGTAATAGCCATTTGAATAAGCTGAGAAAACTTAATTTTATTCCTGTGTAGATACTCTTCCACCCTTAATCTAAGCTCTTCATTAAATCTTACTGTTTTAGGTATTCCCATTTTAACCTCCTGTATTTATATTAATACAAATGTCCAGCTGAAGAAATCTTTACTTCATTCCTGTCTTATGCGATACAGAGAAAATATGGCAACAGAAGAGCGAACCCAAAATAGCCCAGAAACCAAGACGGCGGGACAAAGACGAATTTTGACCGTCAGTGAACTCACCCACGATATTAAAACCCTTTTAGAGACAGGATTTGATTCGGTGTGGGTCAAAGGAGAAGTTTCTTCTTTCAAAGTCCCCTCCTCAGGTCATTTTTATTTTAGTCTGAAAGACGAAACTGCTTTGTTGGCCTGTGTGATGTTTAAATTTAAAAATCAATATCTCAAATTTGAACTTAAAGATGGTCTAGAAGTCATTTGTGGGGGCCGGATTACCCTCTATGAACCTCGTGGAAGCTATCAAATCTTGCTTGATGTCATTGAACCTGTGGGACTCGGAGCCCTTCAACTTCGCTTTGAACAACTCAAAGAAAAGTTATCCAAAGAGGGACTTTTTGACCCTGCTCATAAAAAGCCGATCCCTTTTTTACCCAAAAAAATTGCTGTCATTACTTCTCCCACGGGCGCTGCTATTCAAGATATTTTAAATATTTTAAATCGCAGATATGCCAATCTTGAAATTCTCTTAGTCCCCGCTGCTGTTCAAGGAGAAAAAGCTGCCCCAGAAATTGTTCGGGCCATTCAAAAGGTCAACGAACTTGCCCAGCATGAGGTTATCATTTTAGGGCGAGGAGGAGGTTCCCTAGAAGATCTTTGGGCTTTTAATGAAGAAATCGTTGCTCGAGCTATTTTTGAGTCGAAAATTCCTATTATTTCTGCCGTAGGACATGAGGTGGATTTCACAATTAGTGATTTTGTAGCTGATTTAAGAGCCCCCACCCCTTCAGCTGCCGCAGAACTGGTTGTTAAAAACAAAATAGATCTTCAAAAAAATCTCTTAAACTCTCTTTCTCGCTTAAGACAAGGATATTTGGCTGCATTAACCTCGCACAAAAAACGCTTGTCTGAACTCTCTCACCGAATCATTAATCCAAGACGAAAACTTCAAGACTGGAGACTTCGTCTTTCTGACCTGCAAGAAAGATTAAACTATACCTTACAACAAAATATCAAAGAGGCTAAAAACAGATTTGAAAGTCTATTTCCGGATTTGGTTTCTTTAACTCAGTGGACACTGGAGAGAAAAACACAACAATTTAGCCAACTAAATTCTCTTCTAAAAAGCTTGAACCCTCTGGCTATTTTGGAACGGGGGTACAGTATTGCTCGAAAGCTCTCAACGGGAGAAATTGTTCGACAGTCTTCACAGACACAGCCACAAGAAAAGCTTCTCATTAAACTTTTTAAGGGAGAAGTGGTGTGTGAAGTCAAAGAAATTAAAAGCTAACAGACGGCTAAGCTGCTTTTTCTTTGAAGGCTTCTCTTTTGAATATCTTTGCAACAGGCACTTTCACCAACGCTATTTTTAAAACATCATCGAGCGTTTTTGCAAAAACAAACTTCATACTTTCTCGAACCTCTTTAGGAATTTCTTTTAAGTCGTCTTTATTCGCAAAAGGGATAATCAACGTTTTAATATTTTGGCGGAGTGCTGCCAAAACTTTCTCTCGGATCCCTCCCACAGGATAGACCTTTCCCGTCAAACTAATTTCTCCTGTCATCGCCACATCTTTATGCACGGGGGTTTGAGTAATGAGGGAAACCAAGGCCGTTGCAATCGTCACCCCTGCTGAAGGACCATCTTTGGGAATGGCCCCTTTGGGCACATGGATATGAAGTTCATGATTTTCAAAAAAATCTTCTTCAATCCCCAGCTCTTTGTCATGCGCACGAATATAACTTAACCCTGCTTGAGCAGACTCTTTCATCACATCCCCCAGCTGACCTGTCAGTGTAAAGGCCTTCCCCTTTCCTTTCATTTTGGTGGCCTCAATATAGAGCACTTCTCCACCATAGGCTGTCCAAGCTAAGCCTGTTGAAATACCAACTTCATTTGTCTGTTGTTCTTCTGTCGGTAAATACTTGGCATTTCCTAAAAAATCTGAAAT
>JACPSU010000117.1 GCA_016193105.1 Deltaproteobacteria bacterium
ACCTGAGATCCCCTTCCCACACGTGTCTTTTCCAATTCCTTGCTCCTGTGGGGGGAGCTACAAGCCCTGCGACAGAGAGTTCAGACTGAGAGGCTTTCAAAGATCCAGAGTCGTAATAGGTGGCACTCATATATAAAGGATTCCATGGGGAATAAAAAAGCTTCCCCATCCAGGCTTTGGCTTGGCCGGTTTCAGCGTTGACTCCTCTTTGCCCATTGCTTATAGAGGCGGCCCAAAATTTTCCAGAAAGCTCCAAACCTTCATCGGATCCATCAATATTTGCTGCAGAATTGCTTGGCAAAACACTTTCAATAGGATTATTGGCCCATGTTTCTTCCCCCGTTCCTAACTTGAAACGTCCCAAACGGCCGTTTAGGCTAAGATAGTTTTCTAAAGAAGGAATAAAATTTTTTGCTTCAAAAAAAAGATAATCTACTAAGGGAGTATTGGCCGCAAGATTGCTTAAATTAAAACGTGTCGTGAGCGTATTTTTTTCATCGGGGACAAAATTAAGTTGTAATTTTACATCGGGAACTTCAAAAGAGCCGCTGCGATAAGAGCCCTCTTTTTCAGAATTAAAATATCCTACGGCAGCCCGGCCTTTGAGTTTTAACTTCGTTAAAAGATTATCCAGTGTCACTGCTTCTGCAAAAAGATCACTCCCTACGCATACAATACTCAAGAGGATACTTAAAATTATTTTGGTCATAGTCATGGCATACTAAAATACAGGCATGACGGCAATTCAAAAAAAACTTATTCAGTAAATATGATCTAGATCATATTGAAGTGCCGAACAATCCTTTATCTTCATCATAAAAATAGGGGCATTCCTCCCTATTTAATATCTAAAGGAGGTATTATGAAAAGCTTTCTTCTCCTACTGACTGTAGTGGGTATCAGTGTTTCTTCAAGTTATGCACAAGAACAACAAACCATAAAATTGAGCGATGCTTTATATCCAAAAGTGGAGTGGCATGGGCTCGTACAAGTGTGGTTTACAGGGTCTGATGACACCACCGATCAATTTAAACTGCGTCGAGGAGAACTTCAGATCAAGGGGGCATTATCAGAAAGTCTAGATTTTTTTGTTATGGTCGATCCAGCCAAAAGTTTATTTGAAAATAAATCGGTCGCTGGAACGATTATTAGACAAGCTAAAAAAGATGCAAGCATTTTACAAGATTTAGGACTCACAGTTAAACTTCCTCATGATCTCAAAGTAACATTTGGACAATTCAAACGTCCTATCGGTTTAGAAGGGCTTCAGATTTCTTCTTCGCAATTGGAACTTATGGAAAGAGCAATCATCTCTAGAGAACTGGCAGATAAGCGAGACATTGGGGTTCGTGCAGAAGGCAATGTAGCTCCCCTAAAACTTCAGTACGTCGTTGGATTTTTAAATGGTGAAGGCCCAAATACCGGTGACACCAATGATCAAAAAGATGTAGCAGGCATGCTCATTTTAAAACCCGTCGAAGATCTTCGTTTATTTGTCTCTGCATATGAAGGAACTCAAGGGATTCAAAATGGCGCCCAAAGAAGAGAAGGGATAGGCAGCGAATTTCGCCACGGCCCCTTTACCCTTCGGGGAGAATATCTAAGAGCCAAAGATGTGAACGCCAAAAAAGATGGGTGGTATGTATTAGGAGCCTATCGACTCAGAGATTTAGGGATTGAAACCTTAAATCCTGTTCGCGTTGCAGCTCGGTATGAAGAATGGGATGCCAACCGTTCAGATGTCTTAGAAATCCATATGGTCACTGTGGGAGCTCAATATTTACTAGATGAAAAAGAAAATAACAAATTGTCTCTCGATTACTTTTACAGTGATGGCAAAGGTTCGGAAGAAGATGACCAAGGAATCTTCTTTGGATTCCAAGGCAAGTTTTGATGATCTACGTCATATAAAAAAGGACTTCATCTCTGATACAAAAAATAGTGGGGGCAGGGAAAAATGAAGTCACTGAAATACCCTGGTATCCCATCTACCGCAGATGGTTCAGAAAGCGTCGTCTGGGTGGAGACACATATCACCGAAGGAGCCTGTGCTTACCCCATCACTCCTTCAACAAATATGGGTCAGGGATACCAGGGGGCTGTTTCTAACGGCAAAAAAAATCTATGGGGAGTTCCTCTTTCTTTTTTAGAGCTGGAGTCTGAACATAGTTCTGCATCGAGCTGTGAAGGATTTGCTCTGGCCGGAGGAAGAGTTTCTAATTTTACCTCGGGCCAGGGGTTGATCCTCATGAAGGAAGTCCTCTATACTATCTCTGGAAAGCGTCTTCCGGTGGTCTTTCATATTGGTGCTCGCGCTCTCACCTCACAATCTCTCAATATTCATGCCGGCCACGATGATGTTATCGGAGTGAGTGACGTAGGCTGGGGGATGCTTTTTGCCAAAAATGCACAAGAGGCTGCAGATTTTGCTTTGATCTCAAGACGGGCAGCCGAAGGCTCTCAAACACCTTTTATGAATATCCAAGATGGATTTTTAACAACCCACACCATTGAAAATGTACTTTTCCCAGAGCCAGAACTCATGAAGGAATTTGTGGGAGATCCGCAAACCAAACTCTTTAATCTCATGGATCCTGAGAATCCTTTAATGACCGGATCCGTTCAAAATCAAGACAGTTATATGAAGGGAAAAATTGCTCAAAGATTTTTTTACGACACCGTCCAGCCACATCTTGAAACAGCCATGAAAGAATTTGGAAAGCTCACGGGCCGAGACTATGGGCTCATCGAATCCTATCACTTAGAAGATGCCGTAAATATGAAAGTAGGAGCGCTGATTGTTAAATCTTATCGCCCTTTCCCATCCAAAGAAATTGTTCAAGCCCTAAAGCACGTCAAAGCGTTTGCTGTCATCGAACGCTTAGACATTCCTCTGATGGCTTCCAATCCTTTAACAACGGAAATTCAAGCGGCCTTTGTAATGGAATCTCCCAGATTGCATCCTAAAATTTTTTCTGGAGCCTACGGCCTGGGAGGACGAAACTTTAGTCCTAACGATGTCATTTCTGTTTTTGAAATGCTTAAAAAGGGGATGACGCATTCTTTTTTTACGCTTGGGATCCCTCATCCGACCTCCCTTCCTGCTGCTCCTGAAACAGATATCCGATCCAAAAACACATTCTCTTTACGAGGACATTCCATTGGGGGCTACGGCTCCATTACCACCAATAAAATTTTAGCAACTCTTCTTTCCGATGTCTTTGGTCTGTACGTTCAAGCCTTTCCAAAATATGGTTCTGAAAAAAAAGGACTCCCCACGAATTATTATCTGACCATTTCTCCTGAAAAAGTGAGAACCTATTGTGAAGTTGAACATGTAGATTTTGTGGCCCTCAATAACACCAACGCCTTTAATTTAGGAAATCCTCTTCAAGGGCTTTCTCACGGAGGAATTCTTTTTATTCAAAGCCCTCATCGAGAGTCTTCAGATATTTGGAAAGAAATTCCTCCTCAGGCTCAAAAAACGATCCAAGAACAAAATATTCGAGTTTTTTTTTTTTTTACTGTGGCCATAGCTAAAATTCAAAGAATGCAAGGGATTGCCCTTTTGGGGATCTTTTTAAAACTAACTCCTTTTATGAAACGAGAAAAAATGTCTGAACCAAAACTTTTTGAAGGGGTGGGACGAGCCCTCAAAAAATATTTTGGTTCTCGTGGAGAAACAGTTCTCCAAGATAATCTTTACTGCATTAAGCGAGGGTATAATGAAGTCTTTGAAGTCCAATACGAAAAAATTTAAAGAAAAAATTATACCGGCCTATCAGACGGGACAAGATCAAACTCTGCTCGCTGATCCTGATGTTGCACGATCCATACTCCCTCCAGGAACAGCCATATTTCGAGATTTCAGTACGGTGGCTCCAGACCTGCCTACGTTTATTCCTGAAAATTGCGTGGGATGTATGGAATGCGTCATTAGTTGCCCAGACACGGCCATCCTGGCTAAAGTTGTATCAGAAAAAAATATTGAAAATGCACCAAGTTTTCTCAAAAAAAATTATATTAAGACTACAAAATACTATGATGTGTATCAAAAGAAAGGCCAAGAAGGCGGACTCTTTAACATTACCGTTGATCCTCAAAAATGTAAGGGATGTGCAGAGTGTGTCACGGCCTGTGGAGAGCACGCTGCTCTTCAGATGATCAAAAAAGATGTCAAAGTTTTAAAAGAAGCCCAAGAGACATGCTCCTTTTTTAATACCCTCCCCCCAACGCCTCCTCAGTTTATTAATGAACGCCTGTTGGTCGATATGATGCTGGCTCCAAGAAGTCTTCTTTATACAGGAGGCGCAGGAAGTTGTATGGGATGCGGCGAAGGGACAGCCATCCGAATGATGCTGGCTGCAACTGGATTTACTTATGGAGAAAAAAGTTGTGCCATTGTAGCTTCGACGGGATGCAATACCGTTTTTAGTTCAACCTATCCGTATAATCCCTATTTGGTTTCTTGGACCAATTCTCTTTTTGAAAATAGCCCAGCTGTTGCCATGGGCATTCGTGCCCGGTGGGATCAACTGGGGTCAATGACCCTGGGGTGGAAAAATAAAAAGCTCTGGGTCATGGGGGGCGACGGAGCCATGCTCGATATTGGGTTTCAGTCTTTATCGAGACTTCTCATGTCTGGAATGGATATTAACGTCATTATTTTAGATACCCAGGTCTATTCCAATACCGGCGGACAAGCTTCGACCGCTTCTTTCACCTCACAAAACGCCAAAATGTCTGCGGTAGGGACATCCCTTCCCGGAAAAACAGAACGACGTAAAGAAATTGGACTTCTTTCCATGATGCATCCCGATGTTTTTGTGGCCCAAACGGTGACTGCCTTTCCCAATCATTTTTACAAAGCCATTATGACAGCCAATGCCTACCCCGGTCCGGCTGTCATTAATGTCTATGCTCCCTGCCCCCCAGAACATGGGATTAGAGATGATTTGGCTCAACACCAAAGCAAACTTGCAGTCACCACGAGGGCCTTTCCACTTTTTATCTATGATCCAAGAGCTGGGAAAAAAATTAAAGAACGTCTCTCTTTACGTGGCAATCCTAATCCCACAGAAGACTGGGCCAAAGATCCTCAGACCGGAAAAGTGTTAGATTTTATATCTTTTGCCAAAACGGAAGGACGTTTTTCCAAGCAATTTGATCAAGATGGCCGCCCGTCTGAGACTTTAGAAAAAGCTCAAAAAGACCGATTAGACAATTGGAACCTACTCCAGGAACTGGGAGGACTTAAATGAGATCGAAGTTTTTAATTTTATGTGCCACAATTCTAGTTGTAGCCTGCAATAAGCCGACCCCTACAGCAGTCACAAGTGAAACGCCAGGTAGACTTGCTTCTTCTGATGCTGTGGCAAAGGTTTTCCCTCACAGTGAAGAATTTAAAACAACGTTTCTCCATGGAACAGAATTTTTAAAAGATAAAAAGGTATGTGCTCAGTGCCATGGAATTGATTTTGCAGGAGGAAGCATCAATAAATCCTGCTTAAACTGTCACCCCTACCCCCATCAAGCGAGGTGGGCATTTCCCTCGAACCATGGACACACCTTTACAAGCGGTAATCAACGAGAAGCCTGCTTAAAATGCCATGGAGAAAAAAGTGCTTTCAAAGAACGTCATGCCCAAGAATTTGTCTCTTGTAGCACTTGCCACACCCAAATTCCTCATAGTCAAGACTTTATGGAGGGAGGAGACGATCATTATAAACAAGCCCGAACATACGAAGGAAAATGTACCAGCTGTCACACGGATTTAAAAAGAAATATGCCCAGCGCTGGGGAAGATGGATGCTACATGTGCCACAGTGAAGGACAAATTCCGATCATGCAGTGGCACACGAAGCCTAAATAACTTAAAACAACTGACTTGCGAGCGTAATACTTCCAACCACTTTCCAATCTGAGGGAATCGTATCGATTCCATTTTTAATTTTCTCAGACACTTCCGCCAAAGAGCCTGCAGGAACTTTACACAGCGTTCCACTGTAGGCAGTTTGAATGGCAATCGTCGGAGTGGAATTTACAACCACTACAAAATACCACTTATGCGGCGGCCCTCCGAGCTTATAGGCCAAAGCCACTTGACTCCCACTCTCTTTAGGAATTTCAAACAATGCTTGCTCTACCGAGAGATAGCGTGTTTTCCCTACAACCGCCTTATCTAAATCCAGCTGCACAGATGTGAAGTCTTTACCTTCAAAAAGAAGGGTCATCTTCCCAGAAATCCCATTGGGATGCATCCCCCCTGGATTTATTTTAAAGGGGCCTGTAAGCCATGGCGTCGGTTCTGCCCAAAGAGTAGAAATACTGAAAAGAACGAATAGAAAGGTCGTAAGACCTGCTAGATTTTTCTTCATAGTTCGATACCTCCACCGCGATCCTAATCCCAATGACTCCTTAAAATAACTGATCTAGATCAGAAAAAAGTAATATGATTCTATGGTATGGATATAATTAGGAAATTCATGAAATTCTTTATGTTTTTTTTAGTACTAAATTCTGGGGTAAGCTTTGCCTGGGGACAAATGAAGGCACCTCTTAATTCAAAAAAAATGAAGTACACATCGTGCGTAACCACAGAGTGTCATACCTCCTTAAAAAATAAAACGGTGGTACATGGCCCTATTAAAGCGAATGGATGTTATTTGTGTCACACGCCTGTAATGAACACACATAAATTTAATCTTGCTCCTGTTCCCAAAGTTTGCCTCGAATGCCATGATGAAATTGGAGATCAAACTCTCTTTTCATCTCATACTTTAAAACATGAGCGTATCGATCCCAAACGAAGCTGTCTCACCTGCCACGATCCTCATTCCTCGCCCTTCCCTCGTCGCTTAAAACTCAAAGAAATGCATTTCGAAACCAGCAAAGAATTATGTTTAAGTTGTCACGACAAAAAAATAAGTTCTCATGCCCATCCTATCCCCCCCAAAGAGCTTTGCACCCAGTGTCATAGTTTTCATTATGGAAAGATCAAAACTCCCATTCTTCGTTTTTCTAAAAATAAAAAAGAATCAGTGTGCATCGAATGCCATCGAGAAAAAAATATTTTTTCAAACAAGCCTCCTGAAATAAATGCCTGCGTTTCTTGTCACATCACCTCTTCTTTAAAATCGGTCAAGCACATTGCCCCTCTGTTCGATCATCCTGAAATCCCTTTTCCAGAGGAAACAAAAATGACCTGTCATATCTGTCATGAAGCACATACCCCTGCCGCCTCTCTGAAACGTCATTATTTAAAAAGGAAACAACCCATTTTGGAAGTCTGTTCCATCTGCCATGGAGAAGAGGCCCCTCAACTCTACAAAACATTTCACGCCATCATGAAACGAAGGAACGCTCCTAAATGAAAAAAGAAATTCTTTTGATGAGTCTTATCGTTTTAGGAAGCGCCTTGGGACATACACAAAACCCTGTCCCCGTAATGGTGCGTTCTCCGAAAGAGAAAATGAAATTTTATCCCTGCAGTGCCTGTCATCGTCCTTCCACCTCTTTGGGTGAAGTACCTCTGACCGCTCAGGGACAACGGGAAGGCCATCGTCACCGCACCCTAGAATTTAAACATATGCCCGAAGTGCAAGAATGTTTTATCTGTCATGGACATCAAAATCCAGACACCCTTGACTCTTAA
>JACPSU010000118.1 GCA_016193105.1 Deltaproteobacteria bacterium
AGTTCGGGTGGCCATTGTAGGAAGGCCCAATGTCGGAAAATCCTCTCTTTTAAACGCCCTTCTACAGTATGAGCGGGCCATTGTTACAGAAGAGGCCGGAACGACCCGTGACGCGCTAGAAGAGACGATTGAGCATCGGGGAATTGGACTGCGGATGATTGATACGGCAGGCATTCGGAAAACCAGCCATTCTGTTGAGAAAATAGGAATTCAACATACGATTGAAAAAATAAGAGAAGCAGATATTGTTTTGATTGTTTTAGATTCAAGCCAGGAGCCACACACAGAGGATTTTGAGATTTTAGATGTCGTGGGGCCCAAGAAAAAAATTTTAGTTTTTAATAAAATGGACCTAGGGGTAGAAGCAAGCACAGAAATAATTTCAAAGAAATTTTTAGATCCGCAAGTCTTTATTTCGGCCTTGCGTCGACAGGGAACAGAAGGGTTACTAGATATTTTATATCGAGAAGTTATTCAGGGTGAATTTAATTCAGAAAATATATTATTGACAAAGCTACAGCACAAAGATTCTCTAGAAAAAGCTTTAGGCTATATTTCTTCTTATGAGGAAGGCTTGGCCGAAAAAAGGTCCTTAGAGTTTTTAGCTGTGGATTTAAGATCGGCCATAGAAGAGCTAGAGACAACCATTGGGAAAATATCTTTGGAAGATGTGTATGATAGAATTTTTTCTTCTTTTTGTATCGGAAAATGAATAAGCCCTATCAGGTTATTGTTGTAGGAGCTGGACATGCGGGGATTGAAGCCGCGCTGGCATCAGCTCGTATGGGGATAGAAACCCTTCTTTTAACCATGAACCTAGATCGCGTGGGCTGGATGTCTTGTAACCCTGCTATTGGGGGGATCGCAAAGGGACACCTGGTGCGTGAAGTAGATGCCTTAGGTGGAGAAATGGGGAAAAACGCAGATGCTACCGCCATTCAGTTTATAAAACTCAATCTTAAGAAAGGCCCGGCAGTTCAAGCGACTCGAGCGCAATGCGACAAAGTTTTATATGCAAAAAGAATAAAACAGGTGGTGGAGGCGCAACCCCACTTAGATTTAAAACAGGGCTCTATTGAGAATCTTCATATTGAAAATGGGAAGGTGAAGGGGGCCACAACTCTGATTGGAGAATATTTTGAGGCCCAATGTATTATTGTTACAACGGGAACTTTTTTGGATGGGAAAATTCATATTGGAGATATTAATTATTCTGCCGGGAGAGCGGGCGACCAGTCCTCCCTAGGACTAGCAAAATGTTTTAAAGAGTTGGGTTTTGAGATTGGACGATTAAAAACAGGAACCCCCCCTAGACTTAATGCCAAAACGATTGATTTTACTAAACTTACACCGCAATATGGAGATGAATATCCAAGTTTTTTTTCTTTTTCTACAGAAAAAATAACCCTTCCACAGCTCCCATGCCATATCACATATACAAATGAGAAAACACATGAAATTATTAAGAAAAACATACATCTTTCAGCTATGTACAGCGGAAATATTAAGGGAACGGGCCCAAGATATTGCCCCTCTATTGAAGATAAAGTTGTTCGTTTTTCAGACAAACTAAGACATCAAATTTTTTTAGAACCAGAGGGACTGGATACTCACGAAATATATTGTAATGGGGTATCCACGAGCCTTCCTGTGAGTACTCAGGTCGAGTTTATTAAGACCATTGTGGGATTAGAGAACGCAGAGGTTATGAGACACGGCTATGCTATTGAGTATGATTTTATTTTTCCAACAGAGCTTAATCAAACGCTAGAAACAAAAAAAATAAAAGGTCTTTTTTTGGCCGGACAAATTAATGGAACAACGGGATATGAAGAAGCGGCAGCCCAAGGACTTATGGCTGGAATCAATGCAGCGTTAAAGATTAAAAACGAAGAATTTTTTATTTTAAAAAGACATGAGTCTTACATTGGTGTTTTAATTAATGACCTAGTGACTAAGGGGACGCAGGAGCCCTATCGCATGTTTACGTCTAGGGCCGAGTATCGTCTTCTTTTAAGAGAAGACAATGCAGACCTAAGACTTAGAGAGCATGGATATCGCCTAGGGTTGGTGGGCGATCTAGAATATCAAAAATATTGTTCTAAGAAGGATAAAATTCAGACGCTCTTAAATAAACTTTCGGAATATAAAATTTCCCCAACAGAAGAAACTAATAAAAAACTATCAGATGCGGGATTTTCTAAAATAGAGAATCAAGCTTCCTTAGAAAAGCTTTTAAGAAGACCAGGGGTAGAATTTAAAAACCTAGTGGACTTAGGTTTTATTGAAAAAGAAACAAACAAAGAGGTTATTTATCAAGTGGAGATGGAAGTTAAATATAAAGGATATATTAGCAGGCAACAAGAACAGGTTGGACGCTATGAAAAGCTAGAAGAGTTTAAAATTCCAGAAAACATTGTTTTTTCAGATATTCCGGGCCTTTCAAGAGAGGTGGTTGAAAAACTATCTCGTCTTCGCCCAAAATCTTTGGGCCAGGCTCTTCAAATTTCAGGAATGACCCCAGGAGCTATTCCTGCCATTATGGTGGGAATTAAGAAGCACCTAGCGCTACGCTAGAAAAAGTTCCACGTGAAACACTTTTTTATTTACAAAGATAGATGACTTCGTTACAACTAAGGATGTCGGCATTTTTGACATTGAGCTAAACAATCCATGGCTAAGGTTATCACCATAACGAATCAAAAAGGAGGCGTTGGAAAAACAACGACGGTCATTAATCTTGGCGCATCGCTCGTTGCGGCTGAAAAAAGAACCCTTCTCATTGACTTAGATCCCCAAGGAAACGCTGGAAGCGGGCTTGGTATTAATAAAGCCGCCCTTCAGGATAAAACTATTTATAATGTCTTAGTTCAAGAGAAAAAAGTGTCGGAGGTGATTCTTCACACAGAACTAGAGGGGTTAGATATCGTTCCCTCTAATCAAGATTTAATAGGAGCCGAAGTAGAGCTTGTCACCGAGCTTTCCAGAGAGACAAAACTAAAGACCGCCCTAGAAGAGATTCAACTAAATTATGATTATATTTTAATTGATTGCCCCC
>JACPSU010000119.1 GCA_016193105.1 Deltaproteobacteria bacterium
CATAAGGTGTTAAATTGAGACGCCGTGCGAGAGATCCCGCCCAAGAGTTTATGTTTTGTTTTTGAAACAGAATCGTGCGCTAAAATGACAGCTGCAGAGCCAGAGCCTAAAGTTAAAGAGGGGAGATAAAGGGCTGCTTCCTGCAAAGAAAGGTTTGGGGATTCTAAAAGTTTTTTCAAAGTAAGTTCGATCATTTTTTGGCTCGACTCTGTTCCCACCAGCATGCCACGTTTGATTTGACCTAGTTCAATCATGTTTGAGAGTACAAACATGCCATTTAAAAATCCCAAACAGGCATTGGAAATATCAAAATATATACACGAGGGGTTGAGCTTAAGATGATCATGCACCGTTGCCGCCGTGGCCGGTTCCAAATAATCGCGTGAAACAGAGGCATGGAGGAGACATTCAATCTCAGAATTTTTTATTTTTTCTTTTTGAAGAGCGTTTTGAGCGGCTTGAGTACTCATTTGACTGGGGAGCGTGCCATCCTCCCAGAGGCGCCTTTCTTTGATCCCCGTGAAAATTTCAAAAAAGCCAGAGGGAAGCTGAAGCTTTTCCATCAAAGGCTTAAGCTTTTTTTCAATATCTAAAGACGTTAAAATTCGTTCGGGAAGGACATACCCCCATGACTCAAGACACACATGAGCGTATTTCATTATTCTTCAGAGTATACCAGGCTTTCAGAATCAAAAGAATCAAAATTTTTGGTGAAGTCAAAGTTTTCTAAATAGAGCATATAGAGAGTTTCTAGTGCTCTTTCATCGTTAGCAGAAGGTTTTCGAGTAGAGCATCCAGCCAGAGTTTCGTTGGGATACATGATGTCTCCGGAGTTGATAGAATGATCTAGCCCCATCAGATGGCCGACTTCATGTGTGACCACCGCTTCTAGGCAATTGGAAGCAAGGACCCTTAATCCCCAGATGTGATATTGGTCTGCTGTGTGAAACCACTTATCTTGATCAATCTCAAGATCTCCTCCTGGAACGGTTTTGTATCCTGGGCCCCCCAGTAAATGTGCTCTGCCGACGGTATTTCCTCCCAGGGATTTTTTTAAAACCACATGAATGGTATCGTATGGATTAAAGGGATAAGAAGAATATCCCATAAATCGAAAGTGAAAATCTGTACCGGTGAGTCGTTGAATGATCGGTTCCCAGTTTTGATAGCCTTGGTGGATCGTTTGTACTTCTTCTGCTGTAAATTGCCCAGGGTAAATATAGTATTCTGTTGGAAACTTTGGCTTAATAAACCGTTCAAAAAAACTGGCTCTATCGCTTCTAGAGTACGGGTTAATACAGGCAGAATGTAAGAAAGCAATGCTAAGTCCAAGACACAGAAGGAGAATGCGACGTTTTTTCACAGCCCCATCTTATAATTCAATTTCTTCTTCTCTTCAAGGGGGAGTAGAAAACGATTCGAGTTGATTTGGTTTTTTAGGATCGTTATATTTTATAATCAGGGGGAATCATGATAAAAAAATATTCAAAACTTATTTTAGGAGTGTTTGTGGTGGGTCTGTTTCTTTTTTCAGGTAGAGTATTTGCTGAGTCCAGGACCTTTCAAAAAAATCAAATAAGAGTCATTCATTTTGAGAAGACAAATACAGGAGAATATTCTGTGTATTTTGCAGCTCCAGGGGGGACCTATTTTTTTCCATACGTTCCAGCTACGGGATTTGAGCAGGCTGTGCATCTCGTCCAGCTTTTAAAACAATGTTCAGCAATTCGGGTGAATTATACTGTGGGGGCAGTGCCTCAGATTTTAAATGTTTCACTTTATGGGATGACTTTTTAACTAGGCTTTCATCAAGAAACAAGTGTAAACTTTCCAAATGATGGATCAGGTTGTTCCCTTAAAATTTTTAGTCCACTTGAGAGAACCGGTGAGTGGTCTTACCAGTTTTTTATGTGGCGGCTTAGCCATTGCGGGGCTTGTTCTGATGGTGATCGCAGGTGTTCAACATGGAAATGCCTGGCATGTTGTTTCTTTTTCAGTTTTTGGGGCAAGCCTTATTTTGTTGTACTTTTCCAGCGCTCTCTACCACTTGCTTCCGCTCCAAGAAAAGGGGGCCATGATTTTAAAAAGAGTAGATCATATGATGATTTTTGTACTTATCGCTGGAACATATACTCCTTTTTGTCTTGTCCCGCTGCATGGACCTTTTGGGTGGTCACTTTTTGGAATTATTTGGTCACTATGTGTGGTTGGAATTTGTAAGAAGATCTTCTGGCTTCATGCCCCAAGATGGATTTCAGTTGGCATGTATTTGGGGATGGGGTGGCTCAGTGTCGTTTTTATTTATCCACTGACTAAAATACTCCCTTTAGAAGCAATGATATGGCTTGCATTGGGAGGAGTGATGTACACCGTTGGAGCTATTTTTTATGCCATAAAGTGGCCCAATCCGTTTCCCAAAGTATTTGGATTTCATGAAATCTGGCACTTCTTTATTATGGCTGGAAGTTTTTCTCATTTCTGGACCGTCTATAAATACTTGCCTTTCATTTAACAGTTTTTTGACATATCTGGGTTACTTTTTCAAATTTTCTTCAATTGTTTTTATTGTGTTGCTTTGAGTATCTCGCGTGAGTTTGTCATGGGCAACAAGCGCAGTGTAAGTCCAACGAATGGTGCAGCCGTCAGCAGTTTCAATCGCTAAAAAGACAGCAACAGAATCCAGAGGGCGAGGAATGCGAGAAAGAAAATTAAGAAAAGATTGAAGACGAAGTGTTTTTACTGTCCATTGTCCCGCTTTGGTGGCTCCAAAATCTCTGAAGTGTTTGGGAAGTAAGGTAAACATCCAGAGATTAAAAAGATTAACTTGGCCAATCCCAATCGATTTCCACGAGTAGCTCACAAAATCTGTTTGGGGGATAAATCCTAGTTTTTCAAGAGAGGGAAAAGGAGAGGGCTCTTCTTGAATGACTTCATCTAAATAGAGTCCTGTGGCCAGGATCTCTTTAAAAAAAGGAGTTAAAGTGAGTTTTTTTAAATCTTGAGTATTTAGATCTATATCTTCTCCCATTTCGATTTGGAGTTTAAGATGAGAAATCTCTAGTTGCAGGCTTCGAATGTATTCCAATTGAGTTTCCCATTGTTCATATAGCCATTCTTCACGATCTGTAATAATAATTGAGAGTGAATTAGCTGTATTAAATACCACTTCTTTAAAAGCTCCCCAATAGGTTGCTTGAACACCTTCCATATCTAACACTCTAAAAATTTGGGCTTCTAAAAGTCTTTGTTCGTAATCTTGAAGAACTCCTTCAGCGACGGCCAAACTAAAATAGTGAGCGGCTTTTCGAATATTAGGATCTTGGGGGGAGCGCTCTAGTGCGCGTTTTAAAAGGTACTTTTTAAGGAACAGATCTTCTTCAAGTTGTGAGCCATAAAAATAAACCAAGCCAGCTTGCTCAGAGAAAGAAGAAAGTTGAATAAGCTCTTTTAAAAGAGATTTATTTTTCATAGCATAGGCGGCATCCGCTGTGAGTTTTAGGAGTGTATCTTTTGAAACCAAAAATTCTTGAGAAATGCTATTTAAAATTTCATCGGCAGAGTAAGAGGGGGTTGAATGAAGCTTGTGCATCAGTTGCACAGGAATGACGATTTCTAAGGGGAATGATTTAAAGTTTTGATC
>JACPSU010000120.1 GCA_016193105.1 Deltaproteobacteria bacterium
AAAAGAAGAAATTTTCCGTTCTGTTTTCAAAAGATTTTGTGCCGCCACACTGCCGAGACAGACAATCACTTTGGGGCCAATCACAGCAATCTGTCGATGCAAAAAGCCTTCGCACGTGGACACTTCATCAGGCTCAGGCGCTCTGTTATCTGGAGGTCGGCATTTTACGATATTTCCTATGTACACATCCTCTCTCTTAAGCTTCATCGCCTCAATAATTTTGGTTAAAAGCTGCCCTGCTCTTCCCACAAAAGGGCGCCCCGTCACATCTTCATCGTGCCCTGGCCCTTCTCCAATAAACATAAGCTCTGCTTTGGGATTCCCCTCTCCAAACACAATATGAGTTCGCTTAAGATGAAGCTTGCACCTGGTGCAATCTCCAACATCTGCACGTATTTGTTCAAGTGTTTCTTTATGTTTTTTAGAAGCCCCCATATTTTCTTTCTTGCTATAAACTTCTTTGATCCCCACATCTCGATAATAAATCAATCGATCTTGAATGGATTGCAACAGCTGCTTTGGAATGCTAGGATCTTTTTGTGATTGTTTCATTTTTTATTTTTTTAGGAGTTCTCTTCCTTCCCAAACTCGCTTTTGCTTGGGGCCCCATTACGCATATCTCCTACGGCATGGAAGTTTTAAACAATCTATCTATGTTGATGACCCCTTTGCAAGAACTTTTACACGCTTTTCCGAATGATTACCTCTATGGGTGTTTGGCCGCCGATATTACGCTTAAAAAAGATTTGGTCAGCTATATCCATCACTGCCACAACTGGGACATTGGACTCAGTATTCTAGAGCGAGCTCGAAGCCAAAAACAAAAAGCGTTTGCGTATGGGTATTTAAGTCATTTGGCTGCCGATACGATCTCGCATAATTACTATGTCCCTTATCATATTGTCGCTTCCTTCCCGACGCGCACGCTAAAACATGTCTACTGGGAACTCAGGTTCGATGCTACGCGGGATCCAAAACTCTGGAAACTTCCTAAAAAAATCGTAGACCAACATCAAAAATCTTCTCATGATCAACTTCTCAAAGGTTTTTTAAAGCCTACCCTTTTTTCTTTTGGAACCAATCGAATGATTTTTAAAGGCCTCATGAATTTAGAACACTCCAGTCGATGGCACGGCTTGGTTCAAACGGTAGCCAATAACTCGTCGTGGGAGTTGACAGACAAAGATGTTCAAGAATTTCATTCTCTGGCCACAGAAGCTATGTTTGATTTTTTAAACCATGGGAAAAAATCAAAATTTTACCTTATTGATCCTTCGGGAAAACTGGCCCTTGAGAAAGCCAAAAAATTAAGAAAAGAGCTTAAGCACATCTACAAACGCCAACCCATTCGAAAAACAAATCAAGAACTCACCCGCATCCGAAAAGAGTTTAAAAGTGCTCTATTTGAAAAAGCTTCGCTTCAACGCTGGGTGGAAGTACAGTAAGAGTCCACTTCCACATAGGATCATTAGAAAACATAAAAGTTGCCCCATAGAAAAATTTAAAAAGATAAAACCCAACTGAGGATCAGGTTCGCGAAAATATTCTAGAGCAAAGCGAAAAATACCGTAAAAAATTAAAAAGAGTGCTGAAAGCTGCCCCTCTCGTACCCGTTTCCTGAAAAATAAAAGCAGGCTAAAAAGAACTGCTCCCTCAAAAAAAGATTCATACAGTTGGGAAGGATGACGAGGGATCAACCCTCCCTCAGGAAAAATAACTCCCCAATTTCCTGAGGTCGAACGACCAAAAAGCTCTCCATTGATAAAATTTCCAACTCTCCCAAAGCCCAGTCCAATGGGAGCACATAAAACAAAATGGTCTCCCAAATGCCAAAAAGGAATTTTGTGTTTACGACTAAAAAGGATTGCCGCAATAACAACGCCAATCATTCCTCCATGAAACGAAAGTCCAGCCAAACCTTTCCAAATTGCGACAATTTCAATGAGATGATGGATATAGTAAGAAAAATTATAGATAAACACATAAAAAAATCGCGCCCCCACAAAAAGCCCCACAAAAGCATAAAACAAAAGGGATTCAATTTGGATAAAAGAAAGCTTAAATGACCCTTCTTTAGAAAACTTTCGAAGCAAGAAATATGCTCCTACAAATCCAATCACATACATCAGTCCATACCAACGCAACTGGAGGGGCCCCAGATGAAAGATGACAGGATCTAGTGTGTGCGTATAAATCATATTACTCCAAAGAATATTTTTTAAACTCTGCCACCTGTTTCTTCACTATATTCAAATCTGTCGTTGGCAATTTACAGATCTGATTTTCACAAATATACACGGCCGTTTTTTTCTGAAGCATTGTTTTTTTATCTGTTAAAGGCAAATAACTTGCTTCTTTTTCTGATGAAAAAGCCAAAACTTTATTGGGTAAAAATTCTTGATGTAAAAAAGAAAGAATATTTTGAGTTTCAACACTTCTAGATTCCCCAATAACAGCAATTTCTTTAGAGGAATCTAGTGCATAATCCAAGGCAATCAAAATCTGAGAGACAGCTCCTGGATATTTTCCTGAAAACTCTG
>JACPSU010000056.1 GCA_016193105.1 Deltaproteobacteria bacterium
AAGAGAAAAAGTTCTTCTCCTTTGTCCAGTCGTTTTTTTAATTCAAAAACAGAAATATCATTAGATTCACTCATACAAATTCCTCCTTGAATTCCAAGGGACACTGACCCAAGACTCACAATCGTCGGAGTCTCTCCACAGAGTTGGCAGTCCCTTCTTTTTTGAAACTGCATCTCATTAAATTTCATACTTAATGTATCAAAAAATAAAAGTTTTCCAACCAAAGATTTTCCAATCCCTAAAAGAAGTTTTAAAGCTTCGGTAGCTTGAAGAGTCCCTACGATTCCCGGCAAAACTCCTAATACGCCTGCCTCGGCACAATTGGGAATCAGACTTTGTGCCGGGGGCTCGGGATACAGGCAACGATAACAAGGCCCTCGGGTCAGCGACCCCTCTCTGGTATCAAAAACTGAAAGTTGTCCTTCAAATTTAAAAATACTTCCATAGACATTGGGCTTTTTCAGGAAAAAACAAGCGTCATTCACTAAGAGGCGAGTCTGAAAATTATCTGTACCATCCAAAATAACATCGTAGTTTTTTAAAATATCCAAAGCATTTTGAGCCGTCAGCTTTGTTTCATAAAGATCCACTTGAGTTTGGGGATTTAAAGCATTTAATTTTTCTTTGGCTATTTGAAGCTTGGGTTTACCAACATCCTCTTCTCTATAAAGAATTTGACGATGAAGATTAGAGAGATCCACCTGATCGAAATCAACAAGCCCCACCCTTCCTACGCCGGCCAAAGCCAAATAAAGTGCCGCCGGAGATCCTAATCCTCCAACGCCTACGATAAGTAAACGAGAGGCTTTTAACTTTTCTTGACCCAGCTTTCCAATTTCAGGAGGAAGGATCTGTCTTTGATACCGTGTCATGGAAGGGTCACTGACCCGAGGGTCGCTGACCCAAGAGTGCTCTCTTTTTTCCAAATAGGAGCGTAGGTTTTGAGTTCTTTCATCACCATTTCACACGCTTTAAAAGATTCTTTTCTATGTTCTCCCGTAACTCCAATCCATACAGCAATATCTCCAATGTTGAGTACCCCCACCCGGTGATAGACGTGAATGGTGCGAACTGGAAATTTTTTCTTTGTTTTTTGAATACTTTTTTGAATTTCTTTAACAGCCATGGGGATATAGGCTTCATATTCTAAGCGAACCACTTTCTTTCCTTCGTTGTGGTTTCTCACCCACCCTTCAAAAGTAACAAATGCACCTGCTCGAAAATCCTTTCTTAATGCGTGTGAAAATTTTTGAGGGTCAAGGGGAACTTGCCAAATTTCTACTCGATCTTGAAAGGGTTGCTGACCCAAGGTCGGCATGGATTACCCTCCTGCCACAGGGGGGATAAAGCAGACGGTATCCCCCTCTTTAAGTTGAGCATGGGGTTTAGCGTAGGTTTCATTGACCGCAATGGCCAAATGCTTTAACTCTAAAAAGTTGGGATATTTTTGTTCTAAAATATGATGCAACTTTAAGAGGGTCATAGGATGAGAAAGATCAAGATTTTCATGATCTTTCTGGGTAATGCTTTTTAAATGTGTAAAATAAAGAACTTTGATTTTCATACCACCGTCTTCTTTATCAGATAGGAATCATCTAGAATATGACGTTCGTCATATTTGTTAAGCACAAATTCTATTAAATAAAATTATGGATAAAGCGACACTTGCACTTTTAGTTGGAGGACGCTCAGAGCGCATGGGGCAAGATAAAGGGCTTTTACCTGTACGAGGAAAGCCTTTAGTTCTTCGCCAAATTTCTCGATTGAAACCTCTTTTTCAAAATATCCTTATTATCTGTTCATCGCTGGAACAAAAAAAACAGTACGAAAAACTTTCGGAATATCGGGTAATTTGCGATGACAGCGGAAACGATCATGCTGCTTATTATGGATTGATCTGCGCTTTAAAAAACAGTCCTACCCAAAAAGTGGTGGTTTTGCCTGTTGATGCGATTGGAGTAGATGTCGCCCTTCTTAAAAAACTTTTATCTTCTCATCCGTTTCCAGCAGCCTATGACGGAACCCCTTTTCCTTCCGTGTGGTTAAAAGAACATCTTCATCACTGGACTGCAGATGAACGAAGTATTTTAAACCTATTAAAAGAGCTTTCTTTCACAGAACTTAAATCTACGGCCTGTGAAGACAAACTTTTGAAAGTGAATTTAAATACTCCAGAAGATGTCCGAGCCTATTTTGGAGAACCTGTTCAAGATGCGTGGGGACGACAGTTAAATTATTTGAGACTTTCAATTACTGAAAATTGTAATATGGCCTGCCGGTATTGTTTGCCTCAAGGATTTCCAGGCTGGGAAAGTGCTAAGGCTCTCCTCTCTTTTGAGGGAATCTCAAATATCCTTCAAGCATTTCGAAGCCTTGGATTTGAGAAAGTCCGTTTTACCGGAGGGGAGCCTTCTTTGCATCCCAATCTTCTCCCGGCCATAACTGAGGCCCGAAGCTTAGGATATGAAACCATTTCTTTGACAACCAACGGAAGTTACATTCGGAATTGTTCTTCTTTGGTAGAAGCAGGACTCACCCATATTAATATTAGTTTAGATACCATTCATGAACGTACATTTTTTAAAATTACAGGAAATAAACATTTTTCAAAAGTTTTGGCTCTGATTGATCAAGCTTTAGAGCTTAAGATGAATGTTAGAATTAATACGGTGGTTTTGCGCACACAAAATTTTCATGAGATTTCTGATTTGTTGGAGTGGGCGAAGCAACGCCCTTTGACCCTCCGGTTTATTGAACTGATGCCCACAAATCTCCATCAAGCGTATTTTAAGGAAAATTGGGTTTCCAATGAAGAGGTACAGCGTATGGCTCGCTCTTTAGGATATGAGCCCTCTTCTAAGTTAGATGGATTGGAACCGGCAGGGCCTGCTCTGCTTTATGACCATCCACAATCCCCCTGTCGACTGGGATTTATTAGTCCCTTATCTTGTAATTTTTGCAGTCGATGCAACAGGTTACGAGTGACTGCTCAAGGAAAATTAAGACTTTGTTTATTTTCAGAAAACGATTTAGCGTTGCCTCTCCAAGAAAGTCCGGAGGTTCTTGCAAAAACCATTCGCGCTCTTTTGGTGGAAAAACAAGAAGGTCATATTTTAGCTCAAGGCCATATGGGCAATGTAGCTCACTTTAGGGGGATAGGAGGATAAGTGGGAGATTTTACACATTTAGTTAAAGGAAAAGCTGTGATGGTGGATGTGAGTCATAAGCCCCAAACTCAAAGAACTGCTAAAAGTATGGCGTGTGTGGACACGGGAGAGGTCAATCTTCAAAAAATCCTTTCCAAAGAAGCCAAGCAGGAACTTGCTACCACCATTCGGATATCGGCCATCTGTGCTGCAAAAAAAACATCCCAGCTCATTCCCTTGTGTCATCCTCTGGCTTTAGAAAATATAGAGTGTTTTGTTCAATTTAAAAATCATCTGATTGTCATTGAATGCACAGCAAAAACGAGCGGAAAAACAGGTGTTGAAATGGAAGCGATGACAGCTTCTGCAATCGCGGCATTGACCGCCTATGACATGATAAAATCTAAATGCCCTCAAGCCATCATTCAACATATTTCATTGAGATCGAAAGAAGGAGGAAAATCAGGGGTATGGAAAAGCACTACAAAAGTTATGTGATTGTAAGCTCTGATCGCGCTGCTCACGGAACCTATAAAGATGAAGCAGGCCCTGCAGCTGAAAAATGGCTTAAAAAAAATGGATACCAAAATAGTGGGGTGAAGGTTATTCCAGATGATGAGGAAAGGATTCGGATGGAAGTTTTAATAACGCTCAATGAAACAGATCTCCTCGTCGTTAGTGGAGGAACTGGATTGGGACCTCGGGACGTGACTCCTCAAATCGTAAAATCCATTGCAGAGTATGAGATTCCAGGCTTTGGAGAGTTGCTTCGCCAAGAAAGTTTAAAATATTCTTTAAATAGTTATCTTTCTCGCTGTGGAGGCTATGTGAAAAATAATAAACTCATTTTAGCTTTGCCTGGCAATCCTAAAGCAGTGACGGAACAATTAAATATTTTAAAAGATCTTTTGCCCAATGCATTGTGTGCCTTAAGAGGAGAGTGTAAGCACAGAAACAGAAAGGTCGCTGACTCAAGAGAGAGGAAACGTTTATGATTGCCTATGAAGAAGCGTTAGAGCTTTTTTCGAAAATATCCCCCATAGAAGAGAGCGAAAAAGTACGTCTTGAAGAAGCTTTAGGTCGAATTTTGAAAGAAGACCTTCATGCACCATGTGATTTACCTTTATTTAACAATAGTGCCATGGATGGGGTGGCCCTTCGAGCCCATGAACTTCACACCGATGTGATGATTGAAGGTACACGCCTGGCCAAAGCCGTTCACGATCCTTTTGATGATTTAAAAACAAAAGCCATACGCATTATGACGGGAGCCAAAGTTCCTCCTTGGGCAGATTTGGTCGTTCCTGTCGAGTTTACAGAAGTGCTTAGAAAAAAAGAGGGAAAAGATGTGATCAAATTTGCCCCAAACTCTTTTAAAAAAGGAGACAATATCCGTGTGGCGGGGGAAGATTATAAAAAAGGGGAGCTTATTTTTAAAAAAGGACATTGCTTGACTGCCGATCGTCTCATGGTGCTGGCTAATTTTGGAATGAGCCAGATAAACGTTGTAAAAACCCCTAAGATTTGGCTTGCGACGACTGGCGATGAAGTGAGAGACCCTGGAGATCTTTTAAGATCAGGAGAGATTTATAATTCTTCAGGTATTTATTTAAAATCGAAACTCTGCGACCTTCATCTTCCTCTCTATTTATCTCGTCATTTAAAAGATAGAAAAGAAGCTACCCGTTCTTTTTTGATTCGATGGATTCGTTCTCCTAAAGCAAATCTGCTTATTACGACAGGAGCTGTCTCTATGGGAGAAAAAGATGATCTTCCAAAGCTTGCAGAAGAAATGGGAGCCACGATTCATTTTCATAAAGTAGCCATTCGACCTGGAAAGCCCATTCTCTTTGCTTCCTTTGGGAAGGATCACTATTGGATTGGAGCTCCTGGAAATGCTATTTCAACGGCAGTCGCCTGGACTTTTTTTATCCGGCCTTTTTTACATCAATGGCTGAGCCTTCCTCTCCCTCATCAAACCCAAGCCCTCTTAGCCCAAGATTTCCGAAAACCTGAGGGAGTAAAAGTTTTCTTTCGGGGCTTTTTGGAATCCAAGCAGGTTCATCTTTTTGCTCATCAAGGCTCAAGTCACGTCAAGGCGTCTGCGCTGGGAAATGTCTTTGTCGAACTTGATCGAGACAAAAAAATGATCCCTGAAGGTAGCAAAGTCCTCTGTACCTTTTTTAACTAATGGGTTGAAAGTGAGCTTGAAAAAAACGAAGTTGCTTAGGCTCGAAAGTCATCTGAAGACCTTTGATCGCATTGCGTCTTAGATAGACTTCATGAATGGCTTGTGTGGCATACTCAAAATGTTCTTGCGTATACACTCGACGAGGGATCGTCAGCCGCACCAACTCTAGTTTAGGATAAATATTTTCTCCGGTTATTTTATCTCGACCTGAAGAAACAACCCCTCGCTCCATTGAACGAATTCCACTTTCGACATAAATTTCAGCCGCTAAGGCTTGGGCTGGAAAAAGATCTTGAGACAGATGAGGCAAAAATCGTTTCGCATCAATAAAAACGGCATGCCCTCCAATCGGTTTCACAATAGGAATATCGCGCTGCATGAGTTTTTTGCCAAACTCTTCTACTTGCTGGATTCGATGCGCCACAAAACGATCATCGCAAGTGGCCTCATAGAGTCCTCGTGCCATCGCTTCTAAATCTCTCCCGGCCAATCCTCCATACGTATGAAGTCCCTCAAAAATCACAACCAACGCTTTAGCCTCCGTAAAAAAATACTCATCATTCATCGCTAAAAAACCGCCAATATTAACCAACGCATCTTTTTTAGCACTCATAAAACAGCCATCAGTTAAAGAACAAATTTCTCGAACAATCGAAACAATGGGCCAGGCTTCATACCCTTTTTCACGCACTTTAATAAAATGAGCATTTTCAACCACACGCGTGGCATCTAAAATAATTTTAATCTGATACCGATTGGAAAATTCTCTGAGCGCTTTCAAATTTTCTAAAGAAAAAGGTTGTCCGCCTGCCATATTCACACATGCTTGGAGATTGATATATGGAATTTTTTGGGTGGTATACTTTTGAACTAAAGCCTCACACTTTTTTAGATCCACATTTCCTTTAAAGGGATGATCCGACAAAGAATCATGCGCTTCGTCTATGATCACGTCTGAAAACGTTCCGCCAGCAAGCTCTTGATGAAGCTTGGTCGTCGTAAAATACATATTGCCTGGGATGACATCTCCAGAATGAATTAAAATTTTAGACAAAATATGCTCGGCCCCACGTCCTTGGTGCGTCGGAACGATATAACGATAGCCAAACACATCGCGAACTGCTTCTTCTAAATGATCAAAATTAAGACTCCCTGCATAGGCCTCATCCCCCATCATGAGTCCCGCCCATTGGTAATCACTCATCGCGGCAGTTCCACTATCGGTTAAAAGATCCATGTACACATCAGACGATGGCAGCAAAAAAGTATTGTAATGAGCGCTTTGAATGGCGCGCTCTCGCTCCGCGTGAGAGAGCGTATACAGCGGCTCAATCGCCTTAATCTTATATGGAGGAGGAACGAATGCTTTTTTAAGATCTAAAGCCACAGATTTCCCTCAAAAAGAAAAAACGTATCTTAAAAATAGAAAAGAAAAAATGACACAGGTCAGCTACTTCTTTTTAAAAATTTAGTAAGATCAAAAAAATGATGTCTCGCTATTCAAGACTTTTTGTTATTGCAAGTCTCTTTTATCTTTTGGTTGGGGCGATGATGGGAATTTTTATGGCAAGCTTTCCTTCCTTAAAAGGCATCATCCATTTTCCCCATGCCCACACGATGATTATTGGCTGGATTTCGATGATGATTTTTGGGCTGGCGTATCATGTGATCCCCCGCTTTTCAGGAAGCCCTTTAATTGCCGAGTGTTTTCAAAAACTCCACTGGTGGCTGGCCAATATTGGCATGATGGGGATGATGATTATTCCCATCTTACAAGTCCTTTTTTATACACAGCTTCCTCTTTTAAATATCTTATTTTTTATTTTTGGCCTTCTTCAGTTTTTAGGAATTTTAATTTTTGTGGTGCAAATTTTAAAAGCTCTTAAATTCTTAAACTCTCCTTTGTCTAAACCTAAAGCCTGCTGCAATTCCTGCGAAGGGTCGCCGACCCAAGACCAAAACACAAAGTTTAAATAGTCCTTATGTTTCCAAGATCATTGAACTTAAAGGTAGTTTCTTATGCATTGTTCTCTCTCATGATTCTCATGATGGGAGCACTTCAAGCAAAAGAGATACAAAGAAAAGTGGTAATTCTAAAACCAGACTATCAGGCAAAATTTGTCATTTTAAATCAAGAACAACTGGAGAATGGCGTAGGCCGACAAGCTCATCTTAAAGTAGAGTTATATGCAAAAAAAGCTGAGCCCGTGCCTACAGGGTGGATTTATTCACCCGTCCCCACGGGATGGGGATATGGCCCTATCCCTACAGGATGGCGCTCTCAGCCTGTTCCGACAGGATGGATTTATCAACCGATCCCTACAGGGTGGAGATCTGAACCGATCCCTTCAGGCTGGAGATATGAGGTAGAGTGGGAATTTGTAAATCAGAAAAAGGTCTCTGAAGTACCATTGAAACGAGTGGCTTCAGAACCCTTAAACACAAAAGCTGTTTTGGTCAGCGATAAGACCTTCTCATTTCTACAATCTGACACCTATCTTTTGAAACTTCGCTTTTATTTAAGGACAGGAGCTAAACATCGATTCTTAGCTCACGAGGTACAAGAGAAGGTTGTTATCGCAAAATAAAGCGTTTTACTTTCTCAAAAAAAGAAAGAGTACGCTTTCCTAAGACGTTTAAGATGGGTTCGATCTGAGCATCGAGCCCATCAAGAGTCACCGTAATTTTTCCTTCAGCATCTAAGAGAAGAATTTTATTGTCATGGACAAAATGTCCTGTCTCATTATTTTTTTGATACCCAATATCTAAAAGCAAAGAAAGTTTTCGTGTCGTTTCTTCTGTCCCATTTAAAAAATGCCAATAAGAATCTTCAACTTGATATGCCTTTTTATGCTTTAAAAGAGCTTTGGGGGTATCCACCGAAGGATCAAAAGTGACAACCACAAACTCCACATTTTTAGGCTCTGCAATCTCACTTTCTATTTTTCTTAACTTTTGCATAATTAAAGGACAGGCCGACTGACAGGTCGTATAGGTCATGGTAATAATAACTGGGCGCCCTTGATACTGAGAAAGACGCGCAGGGGTCCCCGTTTCATCACGCCACTGCAAAGGAATCGTATACAGAGAGTCTTGGGCAAAACTAGAGATAGAGACCCCCAGAACAAGACACAGCAAGACCAGTATCTTTTTAATGATCATAAGCACACCGAAATCCGAGATTCATGAGCGTATAATTTCCTTTTAAGCTATTCCTTAAAGCATATCGCATAAAGGCTGCATAGTTGGCCCGATTTTGGGCTCCCGCTGCTCCAAACCCACAAAATAGATCTTTTAAGTTGTCTTTGTCCTGACGATTATCTCCTGTCACAAAAACACTATTAAAATCATAGACCCACTCCCAAATGACCCCATGAAGATCATAGACCCCCCAGATATTGGGTTTTGTTTTTCCGATTTTTGAAATTTTTCCTTCTTGGACAGGCTTAGAATACCATTGCAAAAGCTTTTCAATAAACTCTTTGTCCTGAGAGGCATCTTTTTTTGTTTCGCTGGCCGCTGCCACATATTCCCACTCCAAAACTGTAGGAAGCCTTCCCCCTTGCGCCACACAATAGTCCTGCGCTGCAAACCAAGAAACATAGGTTACGGGAACATTTTTTATTTTTCGAGAAGGCCCTTCGGACTTCCAATCTTTTAAATATTCTTTATCTGCCAAAAGCACCAAAGGATGACTAGGCTTCCACTCTGGATGTGCCTTTGTGAATTTAAAAAAATTCTGATGTGTCACAGGATAGGTGTCGATACGAAATGAAGCCACAGAAACACTCTTTTGATCTTTCTCAAGACCATAGAGGGGGGCAAAACTTCCCCCTGTGATTGGAACACTTTGAATCAAAAGGCCAAAAACTAAAACTCCAATCATGGTTGGGATAATTTTTCTTTGGCTTTTTTAATTTCTGAAGCAGAAAAGTGAGGCGCAGCATTCCCCCAACTGTTGGTCACATACGTTAACACAGAAGCTAAGTCTTCATCCGAAAGTCCTGAAATAGGGGTCATCACATTATTATACTCTTTGCCATTCACCGTCACTTTCCCAGAAAGCCCTTTTAGAACAATGGAAATTAAAGAAGCTCGGTCCGGACTTTTT
Organism: Deltaproteobacteria bacterium; assembly: GCA_016193105.1. GTDB lineage: Bacteria > Bdellovibrionota > JACOXK01 > 2-02-FULL-40-11 > 2-02-FULL-40-11 > JACPST01. The sequence continues at coordinate 9,449 of JACPSU010000056.1, forward strand.
GCCAATTTCATTAAATAATCAGCATTCGCCAAAGGAGGAAATACCCCCGCCAATCCTTGCCCCTCAGATTGGTGACACATCGAACAAGAATTTATAAAAATTTGCTGACCGCTTTTGGCCTCTTTGGGTTCTTGGGGAGGCGCCACCGGTGCAGACTCATTCACTTTACTTTCAATATAATTCTCATCCACTTCTTTTCCAGAATAAATACTCTTATCTTCCGTGCCATTTGTTTTGAGCATCCCCAAAGCCCCTTTATTAAAAGCTCTAAAAATGCTGTGATCTACCAAGATATAGGTTCCAGGAACATCCATTTTAAATTCGACAATGGAAGAACCTCCTGCGGGGACAAGTGTTGTTTGAACATTGCGTTGATTTGCACCGATTCCCCCTTCTGTATAAACGGTATCAAAAATCTCTCCAATCACATGAAAAGAGGAAACAAGATTTGGGCCCCCATTTCCAACGAAAAGACGTATGGTTTCTCCCACATTAGCCTTGATGGCACTCTCCCCCACTAAAGCATTCACTGCTCCATTAAAAACAACATACGTCGGTTTTTCATCGATCGCCTTTTCCATAGAAAAAGGTTGAAGCCCTTTTTCTCCATAGCCTCCTTTGGTATAGAAATCACTTTGCATGATGTAATATTCATGATCCACTTTGGGAAGCGCTTTTTTAGGTTGAACATAAATAAGTCCGTACATCCCATTGGCCACATGCATCCCCACAGGGGCCGTGGCACAATGATAAACATAGAGCCCTGGATTTAAAGTTTTAAAGGTGAACTGAGTTTTATGCCCAGGTGCTGTAAAGGAACTCGCAGCCCCTCCTCCAGGCCCTGTGACAGCATGAAGATCAATATTATGCGGAAGTTTATTGGCAGGATGATTGGCCAGATGAAACTCTACTGTGTCGGATTCTCTCACACGGATAAATTTTCCAGGGACAGAGCCTCCAAAGGTCCAAAACGTGTATTGCACCCCTTCTGCAATATTTTTAACGACCTCTTTAACTTCCAGATCCACAATGACTTTAGCAGGATGAGTACGGGTAATTTGAGGAGGGACTTGAGGGGCATCGGTTAAGATCGCATTTTCAACCGTCATTTTTTGAGAGCACCCCAAAATCCCCACAGAAAATAAAACAACAATAAAATAAAAAAGTTTTGACATGTTTTTTTCTCCTTTTAAAAATAATACTTTAGAACTTACGTACCACTGTAAATAAATACAAGACAGAGCATTATGACATAGATCAGTTTTGATTGTAAATTCAAAAAAATGTTTTCTTTCGTTGACTTCTGGAAAAGCTCTAGTTATGAAGAAATCTTTACAGAGGAGATAAAAATGAAAAACATTCTCTTAAGCATCTTAATTTTAGCAGTCAGCCTTTTTTCTTTAGACACGTTCGCACAAGCAGGCAAGGCCATTTTCGATTCTAAATGTGTCGTCTGTCATACCCTTGGTAAAGGAAAGTTGATTGGCCCAGATTTAAAAGGGGTCACTCAAAGACGAAAAGCAGATTGGATTAAAAAAATGATTAAAGATCCAGAAAATATGCTTAAAACGGATGAAACCGCCAAAAAACTTCTTCAAGAGTATAATCAAGTCCCGATGATCAATATGGGCTTAAAAGACTCTGAAATCGATGCGATCATCGCTTATCTAAAATCCGAAGATAAAAAGAAGTAAAAAAAACCAGAGACAAGTTAAAAAATATTGGGGGGTTGGATGATATTTTTCAACTCGTCCCTGGCTAGGCGGAAAACCTTTTCCTACCCTATACTAAATGCAAAGGGCATGCCGAAAAACCCTCTTAAAACGCACATGCCCTAACCCCTCAAAACTAGCCCTTCATTTTTCAATTATTAAAAAAAGATTAAAATTTCATGAGTGAAATTGGGTGTATACTTTTTTAGCTATGCAAAATCATTAAACATTTGAAATCATTTTTTAAGAATGGTAGGTTTTGAATCTTATGCCAAAAAAAACAGAAGCAAAAATCAAAGGCCTTGTTCATCTTAACGGTAAAATTATGCCACTCCACAAAGCGATGATTCCGGTGATGGACCATGGCTTTCTCTATGGCGATTCTGTCTATGATACCTTCCGTACGTTTAGTGGCTATCCTCTGCAGCTTTCAGCACACATTGACCGACTCTTTCATTCTGCCAAAAAGCTTCAACTCAAAAGCCCTGCCACCAAAAAAGAAATCATGGCCCAAATCTTTCGGACACTTTCGGCCTACTGGAAACGCTTTAAAAAAGAGGATGTCTATATCCGAGTGATTTTAAGTCGGGGATATGGAAACATTGGGTTTGATTTAAACCTCTGTACTCACCCCACCCTTATCGTCATCATTAAGGAAATCCCCACATTCCCTAAAAAACAGTATGAAAAGGGGATTTCTGTTGCCATAGTTCCCACGCTTCGCAACAATCCTAAATCTTTAGATCCCAACATTAAATCTGGGAATTATCTCAATAATCTTTTGGCCTATCTCGATGCAAAAAAACAAAATACCCAAGATGCTGTCATGCAAAATTATAAAGGTGAAATTACAGAGGCTACAACCAGCAACATTTTTATTGTCAAAAAAGGGACACTTTATACTCCTTCTTTAGAGAGTGGTCTTTTAAAAGGGCTGATCCGAACCCTTCTCATTGACATAGCCCATAAAAATCACCTAAAATTGATAGAAAAGAAAATAACAAAACAGGAACTTTTGCATGCTGATGAATGCTTTTTGTGTGGATCTATTAAATGCATTCTTCCGGTAACGAGCTGTAACCATAAAAAAATTGGGAGTGGGAAACCTGGGCCCATCACCCAAAAACTGATGCGCTTATTTCCAACGGCTGTCATGGAGTGCATACGGGAGGAGTATTGCCTCGATTCTTAATTCTTTTGATTTGCTTAGCTTTGACCTCTTGCGCCACTCAAACCGTACGCATTGAAATAGAGACAGAAAAAGTGAATCTGGACACTCTCCCCTCCTCTAAACTGCGTGCAGAAATTGACAAAAGAACAAGGCAATACCTGGCCATTGAAGCCCCCCAAAGTCTTGAGAAAAAAAATACGGCTCTAATCCTAGGGTATCTGCATTATCAAGCCAAAGATTTTTCAAAAGCTATCACCTATTTTACCCCCCTCGTAGACACCCAAGACTACCCTTTAAAAGAATATGTTTATTTTTATTTAGGCCGTATGGCTCTAGAAAAAAAGAAATGTATTTTGGCGAGTTCCTATCAAAAAAACCTAGAAGACCATTTTCCTGAGACCTCTGTTCTGCAACGTCTGACAGAGCTTCTGAATAAAGAATGCCGTCCCGCGCCAGCTCCTCTACCACGCTCTAAAAAAGAACGGCGTGAAAGAGTCAAACAAGATCTCTTTGAAGAGGCCCTGCAGGCATTTGAAGACAAAGAGTACAAACAATCTATTGTGCAATTTAAAAAATATCTCACTAAAACGTTTCGAGAAGATGCCAAAGCAGAAGAAGCCCTGCAAAAACTCTCCATCATGTACAAACGCTTGGGAAACGATGAAGAACATTTAAAAGCCTTATGGGGACTGGCCAAGCTTAAAAAAGCAGATCCCAAGCTTTTCCCGTATGATCCCAAATGGCTTTACGAAGTCGCCAAGCGCTATTGGAACCAAGAAGAAATTCTCATTGCTAAAAAATACTTATTGAAACTCATCGCGTGGCCTAAACACCGCTATGTGGGACAATGTTATTACATTTTAGCAAAAATTTCGGCTGAACAAAAAAATTATCCCAAAGTTTTAGAATACCTGACCAAATCTCAAGAATCCCCCTTAGACCCTTTGCTGATTGAAGAAATTTCTTTTCTCAAAGGCTGGTATGCTCGGAAAACTCAAAATTGCGCCAAAGCGATTGAAGAGTTTGAATCTTTTAAAGATCGCTTTCCAAAATCTGATTTTTTTATGCCCGCCAGTTATTGGTTGGCCCGGTGTCACCAAGCCATTGGAGAAAAAGAGACGGCTCAAGAATTCTATGAGGAAATCATCGAAAAAAATCCGTACTCTTACTACGCCATACGTTCGCAGGGGCGTCTTCAAAAAACGGTAAGCCCTTTAAAATTTTCTCAAGATCAAAAATTTGTGTATAAAACAAACGCGCTACAAACGGTCAATCCAAAATATTTTTCAAAAGGAGAATCTTTAATTCATTTGGGGCTGGGGATGGATGGAGCTTATGAGCTTAAACAAGCTGCTTCCTTTAAAACGCTTTTTAACACCTCTTGGAAATTCCAATATTATATGGCCAGTCTCTACAATCTTGGGGGAGATCATATTTCTGCTTTCATTATTCTAAACGAACTTCAAAATTCTTATTTAGAAGATCTCCCTTTAGAACACCTTCTCATTCTCTATCCCAAACGTTATTGGTCTTTAATTAAAGAGTATTCTAAACGTTTTGGAGTAGATCCCTATTTAGTCCTTTCTGTCATGAGACAAGAAAGTGCGTTTGATCCCAAAGCTATTTCTCCTGCCGATGCCTATGGACTTCTTCAAATCACTCCAGCCATGGCCCAACAAATGGGGAAGCGCCTCAATATCCCTTTAAAATAATTTTGGCACTGGCCAGCTACAATTCCAACGTAGAAGTTGTAAAAAAATGGGTCAATCGGCTTTGGTCTTCAGATATTGAAGAATTTATCGAAGAAATTCCCTATCGAGAAACTAGAAACTACGTTAAACTCATCCTTCGAAACTATACGAACCATATTTTCCTTTATGAAGGACGTTTTAAAGTCTTCCCAGAACCGACCACTACGCATTCATCAGTTGTCCAAGAAATAAACGAAAACGTGAGCTCCCCAGTAATGAATTGAAATCATTGTCCTTTTTTACTTTTCCTCTCAAAAACTTAAAAATCACTGACGTAAATAGTCTTTTTGCCATCCAGGGCCCTTTTTGTCATTTTAAATAACTTAAGTAATTTCAATAACTTATAAAATAAACTGAGTGTGGCACATGAATTGCTATTTTAACAGGGTAGCATATGAAAAGAGCACTCATTGTCAGCTTATACTTTGTTGTGATTCTACTGATTCTAAGTACCAATCAATCCAGATGGTTTCATCCACAAAATACAAAAAATACAAAATCGCAAGCCCCCTTAATCAATCAAGCAATCGCCTTTACCCCCACTTTTGTAAACTCCTATAGAACCGATCCTCAACTTTTTAGAAGCTGGGCTTTGACAGAGACCTCTCCCCTTGAGCTTCAAAAAGCATGGAGCATCAGCCAGGGAAATAAAAGGATTGTGGTTGCTGTTATTGACACGGGAGTAGATTATACACACTCAGATTTGAAAAATAATATTTGGCAAAATCCAGGAGAGATCCCTAATAATGGTAAAGATGATGACGGAAATGGTTTTATTGATGACATGATGGGCTGGAACTTTGTGGCCAACGATCCCTATCCCGCTGATGAACATGGCCATGGAACACATGTGGCCGGGATTATCGGAGCCGTACGAGGCAATGGAATCGGAATTTCAGGGGTATGCCCAAACGTCTCTTTGATGATTTTAAAATACTATTCTCCTAATGCTACTGGAAAAGAAAATTTAGAAAATACGATTAAAAGCTTTCGCTATGCGGTTCAAAATGGAGCCCACATTATTAACTATAGTGGTGGCGGTGCTGAGTTTTCCAAAGAAGAGCGAGAAGCCATTTTAGAAGCAAAGCAAAAAGGGATTATTGTCGTAGCTGCCGCTGGGAATGAACGACAAAATGCCGATATTCATGCCTACTACCCTGCTTCTTATGATTTAGACAATATTATTTCTGTGGCAGCCCTAACGCCCGCTAAAAAACTTGTCGACTCTTCAAATTATGGAATCAAAAGAATTGATGTTGCTGCGCCAGGACAAAATATCTACAGTACTCTACCCAAGGGACAATATGGATATATGACGGGAACTTCTCAAGCCACAGCCTTTGTCACAGGAGTAGCGGCTTTAGCGCTTTCGACCTACGGAACACTTCCTTCGATTGCCATTAAAAATATCCTTCTTAAAAATACACAACCCACAAAATCTCTCCAAGGAAAAATTAAAACCGGTGGGATGGTCAACGCCTATGCAATCTTAAAGCAAATCGTCGCCCCGCTTGAACCCGTCGGCCCTATTTCTACCTTTGCACAGTAACCAATCTCCTTGACTTCGTTTATAGCGATTTGTTAGAAAATTTAGGCTTTTCTGTTCAAACGAGGAATGTTACTGATGCCTGCTTCTTATGATTTTATCCATAAATTCTCTTGGAGTTAAAATTTCAATACCTTGAAATTTTTTAAGCGGCAATAAATGCTTTGTATCTCCGGAAACAATAAAAGAGGCTTTGGCTGCAACCGCACATTCTAAAATACGATTATCAGCATCATCTTCTTTAATTTTAGTAATCTTCTCCGATGGCTCAACAAGGGAACAGTTTGCAATGATAAGATCAATAATCCAATCTAGCTCTTCTTCGGGTCGTTTAAATTTTACTTTTAAAACTCGATAAAATTCTGAAAGAATAACTTCCGATAAGACAAGCTGAATACGTCGATCTATAGCCAAATCTAGAAGATCCAGAGGAAGTTTATCAAATTGAATGGCTGATACCAAAACATTGGTGTCAAAAACAACAACGGATATCTTATTTTCTGAGTTCATCAATAATATCTTCTACATCTTTTTCTTTGATACCCAATGCTTTTGATTTTTTAATTCCTTTAGTAACAAGCGCACGGAGTTCATTTTTAGTGTAATAACGCCTAAAACATTCTCGCATGAGCTCGCTAATGGTTCTATGCTCAACTTTAGCAAGCCTCAACATTTGCTTTTTAAGCCCCGGATCTACAGAGATGGCAATAATTTCTGTTTTTCTCATGAAGTCTCTCCTTGTTTATACTTAGTATTACTAAGTAATAGTGTAGCATATTTCCCTTTTTAGACAATGTTTATTTTTACTTATCCTATTGCGATGATGTCCTTTAATGTATTGATGTAAACCAAGAAGCGTTTTTTACCTTCTCTGGTAATATGATACGTGGTCTTGGATTTATTATTTAGATTCTGGTGAAAAAGTGGCGATTTTGAACTCCTTAGTAACTCCGAACAAGCTCTACATGAATGAAACTTAAAAAAAATACTAAAGAAGTGGAGACAAACCTAAACCAATCTTTTCTTGACTTCATTCACGACGATTTGTTAGAAAATTTAGGCTTTTCTGACTTTACTTAATACAGGGGGTATATCATGAAAAAAGGATTCCTGCTCGTTGTTGTGCTCTTTTTAACCATTATTAGCGACTCACCCACTTTCGTACATAGCGCTGACCCAACCAAAGTTATTGTCATCAGTTTTGACGGCTGCGCCAATCAACTGATGCAAAAGTATTTAGAGACAGATTTTAAAAATAAAGGATTTGGCCGAATTGCTAAAGAAGGGACCCTCAAGGCCATGCAAGTTTCCCTCCCCTCTTTAACCGCCACAAGTCACATCTCCATCATTACAGGAGAAGCTCCTGGCCGACATGGAATCGTTTCAAACAATTTTCATAAAACTACAGAATCCATCCTAAAATCTACAAATGGTTTTGTTGCAGAAATTGATGCTCGAACCCCCGCTCTTTGGGAAACAGCCAAGGCCCAAGGAAAACGGGTAGGGGTTATTACTTATCCCGGCTTAGATGGCAGCAGTGAACGCCGCACAGCAGATTGGGGACTGATTTACACCGAAAGTGAAAGTAGCCCCTTCCTTCAAACTTTTACCAAAGCCAATTTCCAAGAGTACGATGGTGCTCTCCCTCAAGACATTCGTTCCTATAGTACACCGCTTGTGGCCACCCTCACCCTTTTAGAAAATAAAACGTTAGCTAAGATGGATAGTTCTTTAGTCCATCATCATGGCAATAATGGAAAAAATGGGGACACTACTGAAAAAGTAAAACGGCCATTTAAAGTATTAGCGATTGATTCAACGAATGATCAAACCAAAAATTATGACATTCTTATTTTTGATGAAGACGCTGATTTAAAAAATGGAGCCTCAGGGAGCGCTTCACTCTATCAACCCTGGGTGGGATTAGGATTTCAATCTAGTGGAGTCTTAAAAGGAAGTTGGTGTAAATTGCTTTCTTTTGAACCCGACCTCTCTCGCATTGAACTTTATGTAGGAGCTTTGAATGTGACGCGAGCGTATCCGCAATCCTTTCAAGATTTGATTTCCGATAGAGCAGGTTTTTGGCCCGGCGCTCCAGATCGAAAAAATCCAATGGTTACAGATGAAATAATTTTGGAACAAGCGCTCCGATTTTCACGCTATCTTACTAAAGTCACCCTTTTAGCTGCCAAGACTCAAAAATGGGATCTACTTTTGGCGTACCAACCGACTCTAGATGAGCTGGAGCATCAATATTATATGACCGATCCTAGACAAAAAGATTATTCCGCTGAAAAGAGTAAGCGCTACTTAGAAATCATTCGGCAAGGGTATCTTGAAATTAATAAAGCTGTAGATCAGATGATCAATGAGCTCCCAAATACTAATTTTGTCATTGTGAGTGACCATGGGATGGAGCCTCTTCATTCGGTGTATTATCCCAATCGAGTCTTAGCTAAAAAAGGATATCTTCCTTTTCTGACACCCAATGAAGGCCCCGATGCCACTAAAATTAGAGTTCGAAGTTTTAGCTCAGGAGGATTGGGACATATCTATATTAATCTTAAAGGACGAGAACCCGATGGAAGCGTTTCTCAATCAGATTTTCAAAAACTCAAACAAGAAGTTGTTGCGTTATTTAAAAAAGAAAGTGCCATTTCTCAGGTTTGGACCCGAGAAGAAGCGGAAAAATTGGGTTTAAATCATCCCAACAGTGGAGATATTATTTTAGTGGGAGAACCTGGATTTCATTTAAATGACGATACCAAAACTGGAGAGCCCACAGAGCCTGCCTCTTTTTATGGGCAACATGGATACGATCCTTCTTTAGATTCCATGAAAGCCATTTTTGGCGCATGGGGCCCAAATATCGAACATGAATCCCAAGGGTCACCGACACAAAGAGAAATTTCTTACAAAGAGGTTTTACCTTTTGTCTTAAATCTATTAAAGAACTAATGCGATATTTTTTTGTTTTATTCTTTGCCCTCTTTGAACTTTCTGCCGTTGCTGCGGTCAAGAATGTGATCTTTATGATTGGAGATGGCATGGGATATAACCAAATCCATATTTCTCAAGAGCTCTTAGGAAAAAAACTTTTCTTAACAACCTTGCCTGTTTCTGGGATGGTTTTTACCTCTTCTGCCAATAACCGCGTCACCGATTCAGCCGCAGCTGCAACTGCTTTGGCCACAGCTCATAAAACCAACAATCAAAGCTTAGGAAAAGACCCTCAAGGCCAAGATCTCCCTTCTCTCTTAGAAAAATTGAAAAAAACAGGAAAGCGCACAGGCCTTGTTACAACAACCTCGCTGACCGATGCCACTCCTGCTGCTTTTGCTACTCATGTCAGTAACCGAAAAGAGCACCCGCTGATTGCTCAATGGCTTTTAAAAAATAAAGTGGACCTCTTACTGGGAGGAGGAAGAAAATATTTCCTCCCTCTTCTGTCTCAATTTAAAAAAGAACACTATGAACTTATCACCTCTACACAAGAACTCTCTCATATTTTACCCCTCAAAAATAAAAGACTTCTGGGACTTTTTCATGAAGAGCACTTAAACTATGAAATTGATCGAGAAGAAATTCCAGAAATGGCAGAAGAGCCTTCTCTCTCACAAATGACTCAAGCCGCCCTTCAATTTTTAAAAAATTCTCCTAAAGGTTTTTTCCTTATGGTTGAAGGTGGAAAGATTGATCATGCAGGCCATGAGATTGATCTTGCTACCATGGCACGAGAGGTCTTAGAATTTGATCATGCTATTGAAAAGGCTGTTGCTTTTGCCAAAAAAAGGAAGGACACCTTGATTATTGTAACAGCGGATCACGAAACTGCCGCCTTAGGATTTGTGGAGGCCACAGATATCCCCCACTTACAAAGCCTTCAAGTATCCGCTCAATATATGATCCAGAAATTTCAAAAAGATTCTGAAGGAAAATTTACAGAAGAAAGCATCAAAACTGTCTTAAAAGACCATGCTCATTTTCCAGACGTTACACAAGAGGAACTTCAAATTCTTCAAAAAATAAGCAATCGTTCTGTTCATGATGCATCTGTCGTGCTTGGATCTTTAATTTCTAAACGCGCCGAGGTCGTTTCAGTCTCTCTCAAAATGATTCAGACTGGAAATACCCATGGACATAGCTCCGCCCCTGTTCCTGTTTTTAGTTTTGGACCTGGGGCACAAAGCTTTACAGGAACCATGGACAACACAGCCATTCCATTAAAAATTTCAAAACTCACTCATGTTTCACTTCATTAAACTCTATAAAGATTATCACCTTTTTCTCTTAAGTAGCATCCTCATTGTTCTTTCTTTCCCAAAAATTGAAATTTCAGGTCTGATTTGGGTGGCCCTCGTTCCTCTCTTTTTTGCGTTAGAACATAAAACACCCAAACAAGCGCTGATCATCGGATTTGTTGTAGGATTTTTAGTCAGCCTGGGCGCCTTTCATTGGGTCCTCTACACATTACAAGTTTTTGGAGGACTCCCCTTGTGGATTGCCTTCCCTATTTTTTTAATTTTTTGCTCTTTTTGTAATATCCATTTGGCTTTTTTCCCTTATCTTTTAAAACGCTTTCCCATTCATCTCCCCCCCCTTTTTTGGGTCCCTGCTCTCTATACGATCTTAGAGTTTCTCACTCCTCAAGTATTTCATTGGTATTTGGGAGCTTGTCTTTATAAAAAACTCTGGCTCATTCAATTTGCAGATATTACAGGAGTTCATGGGGTAAGTTTTCTCGTTGTCACTGTTAATGTTTTTATTTATGAACTTCTCCGCTGGATTAAAAAAGACACAGAGATTTTTCCAGCACCTTCTCTAGCAGTCACCCTCATCTTACTTTTGCTGGCAGGAATTTATAGCGCGTTTCAACTTCAAGACTTACGAGAGCTCATGACCAAAGCTCCTTCGATTCGTGCAGCCTTGGTTCAAACCAATGTGGGAAATCTTGAAAAGCTCCAAGGATTTCAGGGGTATACCTGGGCGATCCAAAAAGTACGAGACATCAATGAAACCTTCGTACTAAAAGCTGCCAAAGAAAAAAACATTGATCTCATTGTGCTCCCAGAAACATCTGTCCCAGGATTTTTTACAGCAGACCGCCCCACCAATCGTGAAACCATGTTTAATCTGGCCTCGAAAGCCGGCGTCCCCATCTTTTTTGGAGGATATAATAAAGACGGAGAGAATACCTATAACAGCACTTTTTTAATCTCTAATTTTTTTCAGCTCTTAGGAAGCTACGATAAAATAAAGCTTTTGATCTTTGGAGAATATTTTCCATTCACTGAAGCCTTACCTTTTCTAAAAAATATCATCCCTCAGTCTGTCGGAAATTTTTCAATAGGGAAAAACATGAACCCCTTAAGCTTTACTAAAGACTTCAAACTTATCCCACTCATTTGTTTTGAAGGAATCTTTCCAGATTTTGTCCGGCGCTTTGTAAAAAAAGGGGGAAGTTTTATTATTACTGTCACCAATGACTCTTGGTTTGGAAAAACCGTTTGTCCCTATCAGCACTTGATGCTTCATGTCTGGCGCACCATCGAAAATAGAACTCCCATGCTTCGATGTGCCAATACGGGCGTGAGCGCTTTTATTGATCTCACCGGGAAAATTCAGTCTCAAACCAAAATTTTTAGAGAAGAAATTTTAGTGGATAAAGTTTCTATTATCAATCAACGCACCTTTTACACTTTATACGGAAATGTTTTTCTCTACGGCCTCATGGGGCTTCTTTTTGTCCTCTATCTCATGAATTTTTTCATCCGAGTTAAAGATTAAAATTAGATTAGAAGTGGTTACCATTTTTCTCTTGTTCGATGTATAATTAAAAAAGAAGTATGAAAAAAGTCTTTTTTCTTTTTCCTCTCTTAGTTTTTATCCTTTCGTGTGGTGAGGAGCTCCCTTCTTTGGGACTGACTTCTGCCTCAATTGTCAATTTGGCCGATGATGCCGGGGGTATTCCAGCACAAGTTGTTTTTAGAGGAAATCCTTCTTCTGTCACAGATACGAGCTCCAAAGAAACTGTGGGAGTCCCCTTTCATATTGAGATTGATCTGAATAATTCACCCACCAAAGCCATGGTTATCGCCAATGGCTTAACAAGTGGCCAAATCACCATGGAAGTTATTTTTATCGACACTAAAAAACAATCCTATCCTTTTACCATTTCACCTTTTATAAAATCTCCGGCAGGCGTTGCTGCCAACTATAAAAAAACCACCAATGAAGTTTGGAATCTTCCCTTTGCAGTTGAAAAAGTAGCTCGAATTGATTTTACCGTTGATAAAACGGTCGCCGCCACCACCAAATAATCCATTCTGTATAACCTCTTATCAGATGCTTAAGTCCTAGACCTCAAAAGAGCCTCAAAGTAGAACCTAAATAAACTAACAATAAACTTAAAATACAAGTAATTACAGCTATTTAAAAACAATCCCTAGATCCCATCTAAAACTGGCACTCATTTTGCTTTTTATTAAGCTAAAGGGCGAATTGTGTTGTGTCAATTTTTGTGAAGGGTCGCTGACCCAAGGAGGGCTTGAACATGGACTCTCGTTTTAAAGCTTTATTGGCTATTGTAAGTACGGTTATTCTTTTTTCTGCTTGTGGACAAAAAGAAGAAGACTCTTCATTGGAAGAATCAATTGCAATCACAGTTCCCTTGGTCACTCAACAAAGTGTTACAACGAATGGCCAACCTGTCACTGTGTTTAAAGCCAATGGATTTAGCTCTTCGTATTCAAATAGTCCCATTTCTTTTGACCAAATTAAATCCATAAAACTTATTTTAACGGATCCTAAAGATGGGAGCCAAAAAGTATTGGCTCACGCAGCACTGGTTCAAAAATATGGGCAACAACAACCGATGCTCATTCAAGGATCTCTTTCTATTCAACCCAACGATGTCATCTTTTTAGCAGACACCACCAATGGATCTTTACTTCCAGCCAGCATTGCCTTTCTGCAAAATCCACAAATTTATGTCACCATTGATTTGGGCAATAGCAAGGTATTTGAGAACTTATATTATACAAGCTATCAATATATGGCCCCTCAGATTACGGAAGTAAATTTGTCTTTATCTTTTGGGAAGTAATTTAAAACTTCTTTTCGAAGGTTAGGTAGACAGTGGTTCCCCCCAATCCAGAAATCGTGTAATCTCCAAAAGTTTTTAACGTTTCTTGAAGATTGGAACGCACCAAAGGGATGGCCAGCGATCCTGTAAAAAGAGTTTCTGGATCATGGGTATAAGAAACGGTAGGTTTTAAGATAAAAGCAGTTCGCCCAGATATTCTTTCAACTCCATCTGTAGTTCAACTGAACTCCAGGTCCAATATGATATCCCGATTCCAGCTTTCCTCCGATCGTAGCAGACCATTCATTGCCATACTGAGGCTGATCATTGGAATCTAATTTAAGAATATAGGAAAGATCTGTTGAAAGGCTTAAATGATAAATCTCTCTTAAAGTGGAAAATCCTAAAGGGATATCCGTTCTTTGAAAAACAAATTTATTATTTCCAAAAAAGGGAAGCTTTATCCCACCATTAAAAAACACAAAGGTTGGGAACTCTTTTAAAAGTCCTTCATAAAGAAGAGCCTCTGCCCCAATAAAAGGATTTCCCAAAGCTACGCTACTAGAAAAGGTCATCAGAGGAATTCTTCCAACCACGGTGACTTCAGGTGTTAAGGCAAATCCTCCCCCCACAAGTAAACTTTGCAAGGTAGCTTTTTGATTCGATTCTGCCTCCATTGAAGGAACTTGAGCAAACTGATAGGCCGTCTCTATGCGATGAGTATTTTGTCTGAGACGTTCTGAAGCTAGAGAAAGATCATTTTGGGTTTCTTTGGCCACCGCCGCAGCGGAGACACACACTCCCCAAAATAAAAAGAGCCCCAATACAATCTGCTTAAGAAGTAACCTCATATTTATTTATTATTATCATAAAATAATGCAGATGTCATTGACTAACAGAGTGAAGCACCCTATATTTTGAGAGTATGCAAGTGGATCCATCACAAATAGAACAAGTAGAATATTTATTTAATCAATCCGCCAAAGGCAATCATGTCCTCTTTGACCCGGATGATATTAAAATAGCTTTAAGCAGCGAAAAATCATTAGAAAAAATGAAGGGGGACTACTTAGACACTTTTGATCTCAAAACCCTTCAAAAGATGAGAGACCTTCTGGATCTTTTAATGCGACAGTCCACGGTTTCAGAAAAAAAACACTTTATCAAAACACTTCCCTATGATTCCAAACAACTCCTCATTAAAGCTTATTTTAATATTTTAGATAATACGCTTTTTCAGAATAAAGAGCACATTCAGTAATTAGCTTTTTACTTTTTCTAAATCATCGTCTTCAACGACAGCATCCAACTCATCAAGCATTTGCTTGAGCTTATTGTGCAGCTGGGACAGTTTGGATAAATTTTCTTTGAGTTCTTTGAGGGATTGAATTTCTTTTTGAGCTTCTGCTTCGGCAACGCCAGTTGAAACCATATGAGTTCTTTGAGAAATAATTTTTTGATCTTGTCCTCTGTGACCTACTTTTTGAAAATCCTCGCTGATCCTTCCAAAAAATTCTTTAGATTTTGGGAGAACAAAAACGACGCCTTGGGTTTTATCACTGCTTTTCTTCATAATCTTTACCTCTCTTACTCTCTATACAAAGCAAGAGGTATGCCATAAAATAAGCCTTAAAATATATTCTTAAGATGTTGATTTTACTCATGTTTTAAGATGAGCTCTAAACCCTACCTAAAAGGGGGTTTTAAAAGTGCCCCAAATTGGCACCAAAAGGACAAATTTGGTTCAAATGACCGAGGAATCTCAAATAAGTCGACGGTACTGGTCAATAGGCAGGTTCCAAACCGCCACGCCACAAAAGCGATCCCCCTCTGGGCAATAGGGCCGCATTCGAGCTTGTTTACGCACATAGCAAGGGGCCTTGATCTGCCTCCCTATCTCTGGAAAGAGCTGTGAGACTTGAGAGAGCTCTGCCACGGAAGCATAAAAAATTTCTTCTTGGGCATCATAACAGGTACGCAATTTCCACTTGTGATACCAATTGAGTAAATCTCCAGACTCCTCAAATCGAACAGCCCAAGCATTTGGAAGTAAATAATGTGCTTTTTCAAAACTTACTCCTCGACTTAAAAGCTGATTAACGGCATTGACCCCCTGCTCAATCACCTCATCAAAAAGCTTTTTGGCCTCCGGCACTTCTTTTAAAAGCTTGGGATAAACGATATCAGGCTCTCCCCCATAGTGATGAAGAAGAAGAGGCCTAGATGCTGGAGTCATCCGATGCCGCTGATCTTGAGAATCGGCAGTATGGCTTAATTTTTTTTGAAATGTAAAATGAACATGATAGAGAGCTCGACTGACTTTAGAAAGTGTCGTGACATTAAAGGTATCCCCCAAGAGAGGATTCTTAGAAGAGTTAAGCACCTCAGAAATAGCCTGGGCATCAGAAAGCTGAGCCCCTGTTTTTCCTAAAACCGTTCGCACAGCCTGAGCCAATATTTTTTCCGAAGAAGGATTAGGATCTAAAAGTTTAGAAGGCCACTCTCCCAATCCCTTGTCAAATTCGTTCAGAGGGAGTATCTCCAGTTTGCATCATTTTATAATACCGAAGAAGTGTAAGACTGCTGACCGTATGATAGAGATACGCTTGCGTTGCAATGGGCAAAACATATCGGGCAATCTCATATGTCTTTTTTTGAATGACCTTGAGCCAACGATCTTCCTTTTTTCGAGAAGGAAAAATCTTAGTGTATTCAGCCGTCACAGCAGGCAAAAGAAGCTCAATCAACTTTTCGTAAGTTTGCATCTGAAGTGTCAGTGTTTTTTCAAAAAGCTCTTTTTCAAAAGGAGGGAGCTTTGGAATGATAAAATTTCCCTTTTTCACTTTCACATAGCGTTGAGAAACCTGCTCGGAATTATAAAAAGGGTGACTGTGCAAAAAAGACCAAATAAAACTTCGAGAAACTCGATCTAGAGAAAAAACAAAGTGGGCATGTTGGCGGGTGGTCAGGTGTCCTGCTTCCCTCGTGCTTTGAGCAATTTTATCTCGAAGCAAACGGCTTTTTTCGTCCCGACTCACATCTTCTGGGGTAATAATTCCTTTGCCGGAATAACAGGTACGTGCCGTAGCAATCGCCAAATCATAGGGATCTTGAATGGCGCCAACAAGCTTTACTTCTGGCAATGGGGAATCGAAAAAGTCAGTCATACGTTAAATCTAAAGTAGAAAATATCTCCATCTTTGACCTCATACTCTTTCCCTTCAAGACGTAAAAGCCCACGCGCTTTGATCTCAGCTTCTGTTTTATATTTCATGAGATCGTCATAATGATAGGTCTCAGCACGGATAAATCCCTTTTCAAAATCAGAGTGAATCACTCCAGCCGCTTGAGGTGCTTTCATCCCAGCTAAAATGGTCCACGCTCGGAC
>JACPSU010000171.1 GCA_016193105.1 Deltaproteobacteria bacterium
AACTGAAGAAGTAAAAATCGCAGGAGCACTTTCTAAAAAAGTTCCACAAGCTTCCTTTCGGATTTCTTCAACTATAGAAGATCGGCGTTCTTTTTCAATCAAATCACTTTTGGTGATCACTAAAAGCGCTCGCTTGAGATCCAAAAGAGAAAGAATAGTCAGGTGCTCTCGACTTTGAGGCTTCATTCCTTCATTCGCTGCCACAATAAAGAGAGCCAAATCGATCTGAGTAGCCCCCATAATCATAGTTCTCACCAAATTTTCATGCCCAGGGACATCTACAATACCAGCCGTGAGCTCTTGGGTCTGCGACCCCTCAGACAAAACCAAGGGGGCATAACCCAGCTCTATACTCATTCCCCGCTTTTTTTCTTCGGGTAAACGATCCGTATCTATGTCTGTAAGGGCCTTGACCAAAGCTGTTTTGCCATGATCCACATGCCCTGCTGTTCCAATGATAAATGATTTCATCGATTCTGAATCTTTAGATATTATTTTTGTCCTGTGGACGCAAATATTTTTATATTAGCCTTCGTTGTTCCACAGCTTGATTTAGAACAGCAATCTTCTCCAACGTCATCAATAATTACCTTTTTGAGTCCTGCTTTTTTAAACCAATTTTCAATGTCTATTCTCTTAAATCCCATCCAACGATCATGGTGTTCTTCTTTTAAAAACTCAAAAGTATGCTCATCTAAGTCTGTAATGACCAACTTCCCACCAGGCTTTAAAATTCTTACCATTTCTTGAATTGCTCTTTCTGGAAATTCTACGTGATGTAAATACATGTTGGCAAAAACGTAATCAACACTTTCATTATTCACAGGCAGTTTTTCAGCTTCTCCTACTCGACAATCTATTTCTTTTTGTGAAAATTTTTCTTTTATTACCCCTAACATTTCTACAGATTGATCTACGGCGATGACATGGACTCCCTTCTGAATTAATCCTTCTGTTATAAAACCAGTACCAGCACCGATATCAGCTGCAATTTTATTTGATTGAATATCCGCCAAACAAAAGGCTTTATTTCTAACAGCTTCTGAAAAAAATGTTTTTCGCATCTCGTCCCACTGAGGCGCAACTTCTTCAAAATATTGTTTACTCATGATCAAGTCCTTTCTAACTCAGGGTCCATTGGGAGTGTGTGCACCCACTCCAATGAATAACGGTTACTCTTCTTTTTTGCTGCAACAGTTTTCAATCGATTTTGCGAGCTTTCTTAAGGCATCCGAAATCGACGTTGGAGAACAGCATGTCTCTTTTTCTTTTTTGTCTGAAGACGCACAACAGACGTCCTTTTTTTCATTTGTATCAGTCATTTTTCTCACCTCCTTTCAGTTTTTTAGTGAGGCAACAGCCATCTAAAAAATCTGCCAGTGACCGTAAAACATGGACTACAGTTTTGGCATTTACATGATAAAAAACTTCTTTTCCTCTGCGTTCGGATGTTAAAAATCCTGCTGCTTTCATCTGAGAAAGATGTCTGGAGACAACCGATAGATCGACCTGACAGCAGGTTGAAATTTCCCCCACACAACAGGACTTATTCTTCTTTGCCAACCACTGCAGAATGTTCATACGATTGGGGTCACACAGCGCCTTAAAAAACTGTGGTGTAAACATCCTTCCTTCCTTTATTTTGCTCATATGCACAATTATGCAAATGATTTTAGAGAAGTCAAGGGTTGAGTGTCATCCTGGCCTACCCCCCCTCTCCTTTTTGGGGCCCAAAGTGACAAATCATTGATAAAAGGAAAATGCCTATGCTACGCTGATTGATATGGCTTTTGACCCCTTAAAAGAGCTCCTTGAAAAATACCGTATCCCCAAAGATAGGCTCTACCAAATTCGTTACACCGATGGCACCTGCTCTCAGCCTTTGACAGTTGAAGCAATCGCCAAAGATATAGCAGACCAAAAACTCTCTGGGCAAGAAGAGGTCTCTATTTACCCCAAAGAAAACTTTAGGCCTCTATCCCAAGATCCTCTTTTTTATGATCTTTTACTTAGCCTTTTACAAAAAAAAGAACTCACCCGGTCCCAAAAAGAGGACATCACAAGAGTTCTAGAGGAAACAAAACCCAAAAAAAGAGGAGCCGTCCCCTCAAAGCCTGTGCCCAGCTCTTCTTTGCCGCAAGGGTCAATGACCCAAGGGTCGATGACCCAAGCCACAGAATCTAAAACAGTTCCACTTCCAGAGGCTCAGCCTGAAAAATCTCCTCTTCAACCCCAAAAAGCTCTAAAGAAAAAGTTTTTACTTTATGGAACCATAGGAATTCTTTTTTTAGGCGTGTTGATCATTCTTCTTAAATTTCCATCTGAACCCAAAGTTACCTCTAAACAAGAAGAGCTCATCTCTGTTGTTCTTCCTCCAGAATCGGTATCTCAGCCAGATTCTCTCAAAGGAAAAGCTCTTTACTCTAAAGCGCACGAGGCCTACATAAAAGATACCTTTCGAGACTATAAAGATGCCCTCCAACTGCTCCAGGAAGGACTTAAGGCTTTTCCTCAAGATGCTCTTTCCTTGTCCCTTCTCGCCAAAAGCTATCTTCTCCTTTGGGAGGCATCGGCCCAGGATCGAAAATACTTAAATGCGGTTCGAACGCTCATCGATCGCGCATTTAAGCTCTCCCCCTCTCATGAAGAAACTCTTCAAGCAGAAGTACTTTGGTCTTTTAGAAAAAATGAAATTTCCAAGGCCTCCCAACTCGTTGAATCTTTGATTCAAAAAAATTCTTTCAGTGGAGAAACTTTTTTAATTCAAGGAGAGCTAAATCTTGCTCAAGGCTCTTATGATCATGCGGTTCAAGCTTTTGAAAAGGCTTTAGAGCTAGATCCTTCCTTGGCTCGAAGCCATTTTTTATTGGGCAAAACCTATCAAAAGAAAAACGAGCCTGAAAAAGCATATGAAATCTATTGGATTGGACTTAATCTTCACCCTGACCATGCTCTAAGTCGCCTAGAAGCGAGCCTGATCGATATTCAAACTTTTAATAACCTGACCAAGGCAGAGACAAATTTAAGACTGGTCACGCAATTTCCTTCTCTTTTACTAGCTTCGGATCTTGCTAAAGCCCATTATCATTTGGGGTGGATTCATGAAGAAGCCAAACAACTCGACTTTGCACTGAAAGAGTATAAAAAAGCTTTTGAGCTTGAATCCCACACTGAGACCTATGCTGCTGCTTTCAAGAAACTGAGCCAAGATAAATCGCTTGCAGAACTTCCAACAGATCTAAAAATTAACGAAGAATCGCTTCATTTTTTAACCATTGGGACTCGCTATTTAGAAGAAAATAGAATCGTGGATGCTCTGGCTCAATATCACGCAGCACTCAAAGCAGACCCCAAAAACTTTTTAGCTCATTTTCAAATGGGTCAAATTTTTGAAAAACAAAAAAAATGGAAAAATGCTCTAGGAGAATATGAAAAAACTCTTAAAATTAAAGGCACCCATATAGAATCTTATGTCGCTATTGCTAAAATTCATATTCGTTACTTCGATTTTGATAAAGCGCTTGCTTACATTGAAAAAGTAAAGACCATTCAACCCCGATCCACCTTGATCTATTCTCTTTCAGGATATTACTACGTTCAGAAGGGAGATTTAGAAAAAGCGGTTTCAGAATATAAAAAATCGACAGAACTAGACTCCGAAAACTTTGATGCTCATTTTCAACTTGCCCATCTTTTAAGACTTCAAAAAGAATATAAAACTTCAGAAAAATATTTTTTAAAATCCCTTAAATTAAAACCTTCAGACAATAAAATCCAAACCGAAGTAGCCGAGCTCTATTTTGCACAAGGGCTCAAATCACAAGCCGTAGATCACTTAAAAAAATTAAGCTCTGCAGATCCACTCAATAGTACCTATATCAGTGGGCTGGGAAGACTTTACTATCTGGGCAAAGACTACAGTTTTGCAAAAGAAATGTATTTAAAAGCTCTAAGCTTAGAAGAAAATAATATGGATGCCTTAGAAGGTTTAGCACTCACGTATGATACCTTAGAGCAATACAAAGCTTCGCTCGACACCTATAAAAAGCTGATCAGGATCGATCCTTCCGATGCCCGGTGGTATTTTGAACGAGGAAAAATTCAATTTAAAACTGGGGCTTTAGACGATGCTCTTTCAGAATTTAAACTTACGATCCAAATTAATGAAAACTATCCTCTCGCCCATACATATGCTGGTAAACTTTTGCTTTTATTAGATGAAGACGCCCGTCATCTTGCAGAAGAGGAATTTAAAAAAGAAATTAAAATTAATCCCCATCTGAAAGAATCCTATCTAGCTTTGGCCAATCTTTTAGCCCAACAAGGACGATTTGAAGAGGCTCAGGGACAATATCAAATGTATATTCGACTAGATCCTTCGAATGCCGATGCCTATTTAAACCTAGGAAGAATTCACCAACATCTTTCCCACTTTGAAACAGCTATTGAGTTTTATAAAACTGTCTTAGAAAAAGATCCCAGTCGAGGGGAAGCCTATTTTCAACTGGGACTTATTTACAAACACTTAGAACGAAAAAGCGATGCCATTGAGGCCTTTGAAAATTTCATGCGTGTAAGCCCCGATGCCTCCAATATTGACCAGGTCAAAAAAATACTCCGAGAACTCAAACGATTCTAAATTCTTGAACGCATAGGCTGGAAATGTTACTGTTTGCCCTATGTTAGACTTAAAATTTGTATGCGAAAATATAGAAAAAGTCCGAAAAAATCTAAACCAACGGGGGGATTTTTCAAAGCTCCTGGATCAAATTTCTGCTGCAAATGAAAAACGAAAAAAAATTATTACGGAAAGCGAAAAGCTCAGACAAGAACAAAACAAAGTCTCTGAGGAAATTGCGAAGCTTAAAAAAGAAAAAAAAGATGCCAAACGCCAAATTTCTGAAATGAAGGGAGTTTCGGATCGTATTAAACAATTTGAAACTGAACTCAATCACGAAGAAAAAAAAATTAAAGACATTCTTTTGAATGTCCCCAACCTTCTCCATGATTCTGTCCCCGTAGGCAAAGACAGCCAAGATAATAAAGAAATTCGAAAATGGGGGACTCCTCCCAAATTTGATTTTACACCTCAAGATCATCTCGTTTTAGGAGAAAAATTAAACATTATCGACATTGAAAGAGCTTCTAAAATTTCTGGCAGCCGCTTTGCTCTTTTAAAAGGATGGGGCGCAAAGCTTGAACGGGCTTTGATTAATTTTATGCTCGACCTCAACACAAAAGAAGGAGGCTACCAAGAAATCCTTCCTCCATTTATGGTCAATCAAACTGCCATGACAGGCACAGGACAGCTCCCTAAGTTTTCTGAAGAATTATTTAAAGTGCAAGATAGTGAGTACTACCTTATCCCAACAGCAGAAGTTCCTCTCACTAATATTTATCGAGATGAAATTTTGGACAAAAGCCAACTTCCATTGTATTTAACAGCCTATACCCCTTGTTTTAGGCGAGAGGCGGGCTCTTATGGAAAAGATGTCAAAGGACTTATTCGCCAACACCAATTTAATAAAATTGAACTCGTAAAAGTTGTGGAGCCTGAGAGTTCTTATGAAGAGCTTGAAAAATTGACCCAAGATGCTGAAAAAATATTACAACGACTTGAGCTCCCCTATCGAATCATCAGTCTTTGTACTTCAGATATGGGATTTGGTGCCGCCAAAACTTATGATTTAGAAGTCTGGTTTCCCAGCCAAAACTGCTATAGAGAAATTTCTTCTTGTTCCAATTTTGAGGATTTTCAATCCCGAAGAATGAATTTGAGATATCGTCCTGATCCCAAATCTAAACCTAGATTTCCTCATACACTGAATGGATCGGCATTGGCGGTGGGACGGACATTGATTGCCATTTTAGAAAATTTTCAACAAAAAGACGGTTCCATTAAGATTCCTCAGGCTCTACAATCTTATGTTGGAACCGATAAAATTTAATGGAGAGGTGGCAGAGCGGTTGAATGCGGCGGTCTTGAAAACCGTTAGGCCCGTAAGGGTCTCGGGAGTTCAAATCTCCCCCTCTCCGAATCTCTTAAAAACGTCCGAACTCTTGGGGCTGGTATTTATCACAGGAAAATGATAAATTAAATCATGCTTATGACTCAGAATTGGAAATCGTATATTGAAAGCTCCCCAGATGTTCTTAAAGGAAAACCTCGGATTAAAGGAACAAGGATCCCAGTAAGTTTAATTTTAGGCTACCTTGCGGAAGGAAGAGCAACCAATGACATTATAAAAGAATTTCCTGAGCTTAGAAAAGAACATATCAGTGCTTGTCTTGAATACGCCAGGGATCTTTCCGAATATCAGGTTGCCTAAAAATGGGTTTAAAGTTTTTTATTGACCACTGTGTCCCAAATTCTTTTATAGAATCTCTTACAGATGAAGGTCACGAGGTATTGAAACTTAAAGATTTTCTTCCTACAAATACAGCTGATATAAAAGTAATCGAAAAAGCTTTTGAATTAAAAGCTATTTTAATTTCGCTCAATGGTGACTTTGCAGATATTCTTTCTTATCCTCCTCAGAACTATAATGGAATCATTGCCATTCAGTTTCAAAATCAACCTAAGCTTCAGGGACATATCTTGGGACGTTTAAAACCCTATTTCAAAGATAATCCCACCATGAGCCACTATAAGGGGAAATTATTTGTTGCAGAACCGCATCGTATCCGGATTTGGGAGTGATCCTACGTGAGGCCGAGATATCAATTAGATGCTTTTTTGAAGTTTACCATTAACTTATAATTCAGGATATAAGGTGCTGCGTTTCCAATAAATATTATTAGCTCTGCTTCAGATATTATTTTCGATCAAAGAAGAAGCCCACAGCAAAATGCCGTGGGCTTCTTAATTCATTTACTTAGTTTCTTGTTTTGATACTGTACCGTAAGCTTCTTCTCCAAGCGCGGCTTGGCTATAAGATAATTTAAATAATCCTTTTTCTGAAAAAGAGATCCCAGATCTTTTTTGGCCATTTTCAAAGGATATATATATGCGGCTCTCTTCTGGAGATTCGATGGGATTTTTTTGTTGATTATCATCATTAGCAAATTTATAGGCGTGATCAAACTCTACCTCGGTGATTTTAAATTTTTCTACTTTATCGCCCAGCGCTATAAGAACTTCCCCTGAAGGAGCTTCATCTTTTAGGCGAATCCATGATCTTGATAATTTTAAGCTTTTGAGATTTACGGTTGCTGTAAGCTTGGGATGAGTGAGATATAGATGTTCAAAAGTTCCCGTCCACGTTCCAAGATAAAAAGAAGATACTCGACTTGCGTAGTCTTCTTCTTGGGATATATTTCTTTTCCCCATTTGTTTAGAAAACCCTGAAGCTGCAAATGTCAAAACAACCATTAAACTACCTAAAATAACGAGTGATTTCTTCATTTCGTTCTCCTTTTTCGTTAAAAAACGTTATTTTCAAACTCTAGCATACTTATCGGGGGGGGGTAGGAAAACTTTAGTTGACATTTTATAGCAATATTGCTATATTTAGATTGCGTGAAAGTTGTATTTTATAAAACTTCTAGTGGGCGTTCTCCGGTAGTTGATGAGATAGATGATTTACCTCTTCAAGCATCAGCTCCTGCATATGAAATGTTAGAGGAGATTGAAAAGCATGGATTTAATGCACCCAGAGTTATTTTTAGACATATTCAAGGAAAGCTTTGGGAGATTAAAATGAATCTTCCGGGAAGCGGTGGGTTTAGAGTTTTTTATTTCTCTATTGAGAAAGATGTGATGCTTTTACTTCATGCTTATTCCAAAAAGACTCAAAAAGCCCCAAGGCATCATATTGAAACCGCCCTTCAAAGAATGGCAGATGCCATAAGGAGAACCATATGAAAAAAGAAATCGGTATTTCTCTACAAAAAGTACTTCAGAAAAAACTTAAAAGTCCTAATTTCCGTTACTATTTTTCTGAATCAAAATCCATCTCAAATCTTTGTTATAAAATCACTCAAGCAAGGCAGTCTAAAGGCTTTACACAAGAAAGATTAGCTAAAGCGTGTGGTACCACTCAATCTGTGATTGCCAGGCTTGAAAGTGGCAATGATGGACGAATGCCTAGCCTTGATCTCTTAAATCGTATTGCAAATGCCCTTAATTTAAATCTTGTTTTGGGTTTTGAGAAAAAGGCTGCATAACACCGTCACTTCGATGCTATTTTTAAATTCATAATAATATTCCATAACATCCTGTAGCTCGCGAGAAATAGTGCATTTAATTTTGAATCAATAATGTCAGGAAGAGTAACAAGGCGTATGACATCATTCAAAAAGAGTTCGGATGTTTTTCCGCTTTTCCCGAACCTCTCAAACATCTAAAACTTAATCTTGTGTGATTTTTAAAACGATCGGTAAATGGTCAGAATAGCCTTCACCCGTCATAGCATCATAGCGGAAGGGGACGACGTATTCTTTCATTTTACCTGTCTGAGGATCTAACGCAGATTTTTTTTCTAAAAGATACGCAGGTGCAAAAATACTAAAACTTGCAAGGTCTACTTTTACAGGGGAGCGATTTCCAAACAAATTTTTACTCACGAGGAAGCGGTCTAGAGCCTGCCATTTTCCTTTGTAAAAATAAGATCCCCACTCTAATCCTAAATAATTTTGGACATCCACCAAGGGACGTGTCTGATTTCGAATTACATTATCTGCGACGTTATCCTCAATGGGATTAGGAAGTTCTTCGGGAAGCGTATTAAAATCACCCATCGCTACAAAGTAGGCTCCTTGAGATTGAGCTGTCTTAGCAATTTTCTTAACAACCTCTGCAGCGATAAGCCTATCTTCACTTGAATTATTTTGAGAGGGCCAATGATTGGCGGCAATCCTCAACTGTTTTCCACCCCCTACTCGGAATCGGGCTTCAACAATATCTCGTGTGGAATGCTCTCCAGGCACATTTACAGGATAGACCTTCGCCTCTATCAA
>JACPSU010000057.1 GCA_016193105.1 Deltaproteobacteria bacterium
AGGGTCAGGCATTAATATCCGCAGTTTCACCGTAGTCATAACATAAGGAGAACTTTCATGGGCAATGCTCTCTTTAAAAAGGTTGTGCAGTTGAGCGGACTCCCCCCAAGACTCATCAAGAGCGAACTCACAGACATCTTAAAAAGGATAGGCGTTCAACCTAAAAAAGTCACCGAGCCTGTTTTACGAAAAGCGATGGCAACGTACTTGAGAGACATCGTAAATAAAACTTTAAAAGAAGTTTAATAAATTGTAACTACTCACCTTTTTTCTAATAAGGCATTGAACATTCTGAAGACCGTCGCGCAGGACGAGCGGGCACGGCCTGAGGAACGAAGTGACGAAGGAGCGAGTCCGAGCGCGAGCGCAAATTCCCCGCTGGGGAATTTGATAGCGTGTCTGAAGAATGCTTAATACCTTATTAGAATTTACCTGAGTAGTTACAAAAAATTATTCGACGTAAGGTTTTCTGATTTTTATTTTAAGATGATTAATCTTTTTTCGAAGTGTGTTTCGATTAATCCCTAACATTTGCGCAGCACGTACTTGATTGCCACGTGTCTTTTTCAAAATCAATTGAATCAAGGGTCTCTCGACACGTTCTAAAATAATGGGATAAAGATCATTCACGTCATATCCTTGAATTTGATCAATGAATGACTCTAATTTTGAATGAACTAAATCTTCTAATGGAAAATCTTTAAATACACTTTTGTTTAAGCCAGATTGTGGTTGTATTTTTGCTGACTCTGTTCTCTCACTAACGACTTGATCGACCATACG
Organism: Deltaproteobacteria bacterium; assembly: GCA_016193105.1. Lineage (GTDB taxonomy): Bacteria > Bdellovibrionota > JACOXK01 > 2-02-FULL-40-11 > 2-02-FULL-40-11 > JACPST01. The sequence continues at coordinate 784 of JACPSU010000057.1, forward strand.
CTTAACCTCCTTGTGCCACGCGTGGCAGGTAAAAGTGGGGGCATCCTAACATAGAATTTCCTAAGATCAAGCTTAAATTGACATAACCCTTACAAACCGGTATTCTATAAAGTACATGAAGAACCGTTATTTATTAATGGCTCTTTTTTTATTTTTGGGGACCTGGTTAGGATGTGCAAGTACTGGAAATTACAAAGAAAAAGAACTCACCCCTGAAGAAGAGCAAGCTCTAGAGTCCTATCTCTCAGGCCATGCCTCGGAATTTAATATCCCCATTGTTATCAATAAACAAGTAGAAAGCTTCATTCGGTACTTCCAAACAACCAATCGTCCTCATTTTGTTCGCTGGCTAGCCCGCTCTGAACGCTATATTCCGGCCATGCAAGGAATTTTAAAAGAATATGATTTGCCGACAGATCTGGTCTACATGGCCATGATTGAAAGCGGCTTTAATACCAAAGCCTATTCTAGAGCCAAAGCCGCAGGTCCCTGGCAATTTATCAAAGAAACAGGAAAACGATATGGGCTCGACGTCAACTGGTGGGTAGATGAAAGACGAGACCCCATTAAATCTACACACGCCGCTGCCCAATACTTAAAAGATTTATACGATATGTTTGATTCGTGGCTTTTAGCTGCCGCTGGTTATAATGCTGGGGAAAATAAAATCAAAAGGGCCATTCTCAAACACAACACAGAAGACTTTTGGCAAATGGCACGTTTTAGATATTTACGACCTGAAACCAAACAGTATATCCCCAAACTCATTGCGGCTGCTTTGATTGCCAAAGCTCCTGGAAAATATGGCTTCACAGATATCGAATATGAAGGTCTCTTGGAATACGACACTGTTACCGTCACAGAACCGACGGATCTTCGAACGGTTGCTGAAGCTCTCGGTGTCTCTCACTCCGAAGTACAAACTTTAAATCCAGAGCTTCTGAGGTGGTGTACACCGCCAGATGTCGCAGAATATACGCTTAGAATTCCCAAAGGGGCAAAAGATACTTTCAATGAAAAATATGTAGAACTTAAACCCAAAGGAAAAATGATTTTTCACACCCACAAGATTCGCCCAGGAGATACTCTCTACAAAATTGCGCATATCTATAAAACAGGAATTCAACCCATCTTAGAAATGAATCGTCTCAAATCTGGGAAATATTTAAAACCTGGCCAACATCTCATTATTCCAGTCAAAGCTCATGAAGTTTCTGAAGAAGGCTAAGAACTTTTAAAGAAAAACAGAAAAACGGGCGGTGGTAGCGAGGAAAAAAGTTGGTAAACTTCTTGCGATCTTTCACAATCGCACTTTCTCCTTCACTTTCTTTGAGCAACTTCATCTTCAGTTTCTCTCCCAAGACGAAGTAATGACTGCTCTGTTTTGGAAACGATGTCTTTTTTCTCAAATGTAGCCTTTTCTCGACCCACTGTAGGGGTCAGGCTAAGCTTATCTGGAAAAAAGCTCGTTACCATCGTCCTAATTAAATTATACCCCTGGGAAATATAGATACAAGCCCTAGGCTGTAATTTAAATTATGGGGCAGATTCTAGGCTGTAAGAGTATTTATCTATATCAAACCCATACTTATTCACGCTCTCATCTGACTCAAAAGAAAGAGTAGCCGTATCTCCCAATACAATGAAAGACCAGGTTTCTCCTGCAGGCCCCTCTAGGAGATCAATGACCACGCCATTTTTGTCTTTAATCTTAAGCTGATCATACCCTTCTTCCGTATCAAATTTGGCGAAGTGAATTTTTAAATGGGTCGCCCCCTCGTGATGAATCATCCAGGTTTCTTTGGTATTGCCAAGATAGTTGTGTGGCGTGGAAAGCTTATAGGCCGCCTCTGTCCACTGACCTGGATCCTTGGGACTTTTCTTAGGAGGAATTTTATTGTGAATAGCATTAAAAGCATTCACCCGTCCTGAGGAAGCCACTTTACGTCGGATGGAAAGAATTTCATCAGAGGTTTTCATGAGCCGCTCTTTCATCGCCACATGAGTTAGTGTGGGATCCACAGCTAATAACAGAGCCGCAACTCCAACCACATGAGGAGTGGCCATAGAAGTACCACTCATGGTTTTATAATTATTTCCAGGCACAGAGCTTAGAATATTTTCCCCCGGGGCAGAAACATGGACAGACTTAAATCCATAGTTTGAAAATTTAGACAGAGCATCTTGATTATTGGTCGCTGCGACGGCGACAACGTTTGCATGCTCATAACTCGATGGATAGTGTTTACCCACATCGTTATTAGAGCTATCGTTTCCAGCAGCGGCCACAAAAAGAACGTTGTTCTTATTTGCCTTTTCAATCACATCTGCAAGAGCTTGAGAATAGCCTCCCCCTCCCCAGCTATTATTTAAGATCTGAGCTTTCATCATCACCGCATAATCGATGGCAGACACAGCTCCGGCCAATGTTCCAGATCCCCCCGCTCCTAAAAATTTGGACGCCATGAGCCGCACATTTGGAGAAATGCCAATGACCCCTTTTTCATTATTACCGACGGCTCCAATCGTCCCAGCCACATGGGTTCCATGGCTGTGATCATCCATGGGATCGTTATCGTTATTCGAAAAATCCCACCCATGAATATCATCAATAAACCCGTTATTATCATCATCGATTTTATTATCTGGAATTTCGCCAGCATTGGTCCACATATTGGCAGCTAAATCTTCTTGGGTGTAATCAATCCCCGTATCAATCACCGCCACCAGGACGTTTTTATCCCCTTGGGTGGTCTCCCAGGCTTCCAAAGCATCAATATCGGCATCTTGAAATCCATCATTTCCTTTGGCATCTTTTTGCCCTGTATTGTGAAGCCCCCAAAGTTGTCCAAATAGAGTATCATTAGGAAGGGTTGCCCCTTGGGGCATTGCCCCTTCTTCTAAAAACCGAGGCTCATCGATGGTATAAATAAAATTGGGTTCTGCGTATTCTACCCACAGTTGGGCTTCATAATAAGATATCATTTCTTGGAGATCTCTCTTTCCAACATAAAGATGCTGAAGCCCTGGCAGAGATTTAAAATTTTGTATAACTTTTGCCCCTGTCAACTGGTGAAGTTGCTCTTGAACTAAAAAAGGGGACAAAACAGAAGCTTTTACCTTCACTAAGATTTCTCCTGGAACAACAGTGAGTGTCGGGGGAGACTCTAAATCTTTAGCATGAATTAAACTTCCGAAAGTACAGATAACGAGAGTACTGCAGAGAAAGAATACGCGAATTCCTCTCATGAGCGCCTCCTATTTCTTTAGAACTTCGGATTGTAGGTTATAAGACCCTTACATGAATAGAAAAACTAACTAAATTCGAGTGTAGCAAATAAGTTAAAAAGGGCGCAAGAAAAATAATCAAAAATTACATAACTACATGAAATTACTTATGTTTTATTTATTACCTGGAAGGCCGCTGTATAGGGATCTTTCCGTCCTTTTTCAACCTCTTCTAAGAGGGTTTTCAGTGAAGTTTCTTTTTGAACACGTCGTAAAAACTCTTTTTGATAGGCCAAGGTTAAAATTTCTAAAAACTCTCCTCTGCGCTCTTGTTGTTTTTTATGTTCAAACGCCTCATGATTTTTTTTCAAAAATTTGATGTGTTCTAAAGTCTTATCCCAAAGCTCTTCAATCCCTGTCCCTTTTACGGCTTGCGTTTGTAAAACAGGGATGGCCCATTGGGTCGGAGACCCAAGGGTCGCTGGCCCAAGACTCACCATCTCCATCAGTTGATGTTTCATTTGAGAGGCATTGGGGCGATCGGATTTATTCACCACAAAAATATTGGCAATTTCTAAAAGCCCTGCTTTCAGGGTCTGAACGGTATCTCCAGATTCAGGAACAAGCACCACTACCGTCGTGTCAGAAACTTCCATAATGCTCAGTTCACTTTGGCCTACCCCCACGGTTTCAACCAAAATAACATCAAATCCAAAGGCATCGAAAAGACGCACAATTTCTTTGGTCGCCCGAGAAAGCCCTCCGTAAGAACCTCGAGATCCCAGGCTTCGAATAAAGACATCTAAATCTTGTGCATGCGATTGCATGCGAATTCGATCCCCAAGAACAGCCCCCCCACTAAAAGGACTGGAAGGGTCAATGGCAAGTACGGCCACCGTTTTCTTTTCCTTGCGAATGAGCTTAATCAGCTGATCTACAAGGGTACTTTTCCCTGCTCCGGGAGGCCCGGTCATCCCTATGACCAGAGCCTTCCCTCCTTTTTTATAGATCTTAGGCATGATTTTCATGATTTGCGGAGATTGGTTTTCGATAAGGGTCACCAAACGCGTCAGCGCCTTGATATTCCCCCCTAACATTTGATCAACTAAATCCACTTTTTCTATTTAACACAAACAGATGATTTTGCTCAATTTTTATTCCTGTCCAACCGATAAGGAGATTGGAGAAAAGAAGCATGATGTGGATCGCATACATATTGGTAGGAGCAAGCATTTATGTACTTGCCTACCAATTTTTTAAAGCAGGCCAAGGAAAAGAGGCCTCTAAGCTCACTACTTCTGCCGTGGTCTCCCAATCTTTGATCCTGCGTCTATCCATGCCAATTCTTCGCACATATCTTTTGCCTTCCATACAAAATCTGCCTCTTGAAAACTTTAGAAAAGATAAGAAAAAAAAGATTCAAGCTGCCGGCATGAGCGAAGAATTAACACCAGATGAGTTTTTTTGTTTTAAGCTTTTTCTAGCAATCACTTTGCCTCTCATGGCTGTGATTTATAATTTTGCTTTAAATCTTATAAATCCCTTAATTTTAATTTCAATCTTTGGTTCCATCGGATATTTTTTCCCAGAACTTTGGCTTGGGAGTCTCATTCGAGATCGCCAAGTTAAAATTAGAAATGCCATTCCTTTTGTCATTGATCTTTTAAGTCTTTGCACCGAAGCGGGGCTTGATTTTATGGGAGCCATTCAAAGAGTCGTTGAAAAAGCAAAACAAAGCCCCCTCATTGACGAACTTAATTTTGTTCTTCAGGAGTTAAAATTGGGAACGACAAGGGCAGATTCATTAAGAAACATGGCAACCCGAATTAATATGTCCGAAATTTCTTCTATTGTTGCCGTGCTTGTCACGGCAGATCAAATGGGAGCAAGCATTAGCCAAGTTTTAAAAGCTCAATCCGATCAAATTCGAGGAGAACGATTCATTCGGGCAGAAAAAGAAGGAGCAAAAGCCGCTCAAAAAATTCTAATCCCTCTTATTTTTTGTATTGTGCCTGCGGTATTTATCGTCGTTTTAGGGCCTCTTATTGTACGCCTGATCGTTCAGCTTTTTTCAGGAGGCTTTGGAGGGGGAGGGGAATTCTTTTGATATGGAGTCCTCTATGAAAATTATGAAAAACCATACGATACTCACCCACAATGCCGTTCGGGCCCGTACAGTTTGGGCAAGACTAAAGGGTCTTTTAGGGAGGCCCGCTCTTTCGCCCAATGAAGCTTTGGTACTAAGTCCCTGTAGCTCCATTCATACTTTTTTTATGCGCTTCCCGATTGATGCTATTTTTATAGATTCCTGTGGAAAAGTGCTTCATCTCTACTCTCATTTAAAACCCAATCGGATGTCAGGACTTCACTGGCGAGCAAAAGAGGTCATTGAGGTTCCCTCAGGCACGATTGAGCAATGGAAGGTTCAAGTGGGAGATATTTTAAAATGTGAGGAAGACGACAATGTATAAACTGGTTATTTTAAGAGGACTCGAACCTAAAGAATTTATACTTCATGAAGGAAATGCGCTGATCGGCAGAACCCCTGAATGTGACATTCAACTTAATTCTAGTATGGTTTCCAAAAAACAAGCGTTCCTGACCTTGGTTTCCGGGAAAGTTATTCTCGAAGATTTAGAAAGTAAAAATGGTACTTTTGTAAATGGCATGCGAATTCGGAAAAAGGAACTTCGGCCTGGAGATCGCATTTCTTTTCAAGATGTTGTTTTAGAACTTTCTATTGCAAAAGAGAAAAGGATTGCTCCATCTGTTCCTCTTCAACCTTGGGTCAGAGACCCTTCGGGATCTGAACGATCTCAATCTTTCTTAGGTGAAAAAGTCCAGTCTTTGAGAACTGCCTTTGAGCCTACCATTCAGATGCTCATGCAACATCTGGAGTGGAAATATGTGACTCTCATTTTATTCTCAGCTTTTGTTTTAACCAATTTCTTAATCACAATTCCTTCTTTGCTAGACCACGCCCAGGTCAAGCTGCAGACGGAGGCCATTAGCATTGGTGCTGAAAACCAAAAACACTTAAGTCTTAAAGAAGGACTTCTCATCGCAGATCATTTTCATTTAACAACAGCTCTCGCCCAACAAGAAGAGCGCATATTGAGTGTCAATATCATAGATCCCAAAACCAAAAGAATTCTAGCCCCTGCGGAGCGGCTGGATCTGCCCATTGATAATCGAGAAGTTTTCTTAAGAGGCTCAGATGTTAAAAAACTTTCCTTTGAAAAAATAAACGATCGAGAAGTCTTAATTTCCTATCCCGTTACCCTTTACTCTTCTGCTGAAGATCGAGACGTTGTAGGAGCTGTGGTTCAAGCAACCTTTAACATCGAAGGCATTGGGATTTCTTCTCAAGAATATTCCCAGCTTTTGTTAAAATTTCTACTCCTTTCTCTTTTCGGTGGTGTCGTATTTTACTTCTTATTTCACACGATCACCTCTATGGCCTTCAAAAAAATATATACTGAAATTGATACGGCCAGCCAAAAAGGCTTTCGTCATCTGGATCTAAAAACAAAATTTGAAGAAATGAATGCTATTGTTCACACCATCAACAAAGTTTTTAAGAAGACACGAGATCTTGTTTCAAAACTTCCTGAAGAGGGAAAAACTTCTGATGAAAGACTTGCCGAAAACACAGACGAAATTTTAAAAAATTTATTGCAAGTACTCCCCGATGGAGTGGTGGTTTTAAACACTTCTTATCAAATTATTCACATGAATTCTTCTTTTGAAAAAATTTCAGAACTTAAAACACAGGAAGCTCTGAATCGCAATATTTTAGAAATTCTCAAAAATGAAGAGTTAGCCAAAAATATTTCTCATGGCCTTAATCAAGCGGCTTTTGGAATTGAAATTCAAGAAAATTTAGATGTCCACAACCATCGTTATCAGCTTGCGGTTTCTGCGGCTAAAAGCCCCACAAACCAAGTAGATTTCTATATCTTAAATTTAAAGAGGATGGATTAATATGGCCGATGCTGCAGAAAAAAAATATGCCGCTGAAGGGTCGTCGACCCAAGACGCTCCTACCCTAGAAGTTCTCTCGGGTCATCTAAAGGGGAGCCATTATACGCTCAGCCAAGAGATGCTCCATGTCGGACGGGCTTCTGACAATGATATTGTCCTAGACGACAAACGTGCCTCCAGGCATCATGCTCAAATCACCTATGAAAATGGGGTCTATTTCATCTTAGATCTCAATACGGCCAATGGAACATTCGTCAATCAACGAAGAGTTTTAAATCAACAATTGCAGAATGGAGACATCATCCAGATTGGTGCGCAGATCTTCCGCTTCTTCCATCCAGGAGAAGGGTCGCCGACCCAAAAACAGCCTCTTTCCAAAGCCAAATACGAAGGAGCCGTTCCTCAACAAGAAACAATTACTCCAGGCGTACCTGAACAACAAAAACCCTTCTCTCTAAGACCCTGGCTCTATGGGATAGGACTTTTATTTGCCATCTTCTGCCAAAGATCTTCCTGAAATTTCAAAAGAGGCGTATTCCATCAATTGGGAAAAGTCGAATCACTTCTATCTTTCAGGGTATCGAGAACTTTTGTCCAAAAATTATTTAAGAGCGATTGACGATTTTAAAACAGCCTTAGAACTTTACCCCGAACACCGTCTAGCCAAGCTTTATTTAAAGAAAGCCGAAGATTCCATTACTGAAGATGTGAATAACTCTTATAAAGCAGGGATTAATTATTTCAATAGCGCCCAATACACCTTAGCTATTCATCATTTTAGACAAGTGATCACCCTTTTAAAATATCGCACACCCCCTGAGGGATTTTGCTCTGTTCGAGCAGAAAAAAAACATATTCTTGATAACCCAGACTTTGAAAAATATTGTGAAAGTGAACAAAAGATTTCGGAAGCACAAGCCCGAATTTCTTTAGGACATGGATTTTAAATGAAGGCAAAACTTATCACCAAAAAACAAAATGATATTTTAGGAACGTATACTATTGATTCAAAGCCTTTTACAATTGGACGGGGCCAGGAAAATTCTCTAGTCATTAATGAACCCCATATTTCTAGAGCTCACGTCAAATTAGAATGGAAAGAAGATAAACTTATTTTGACTCGTCTTTCACCCACAGGAAAATTGATTGTAGATGGAAAAAACACAGAGCGCCAGGAACTTTTCCTAGAATTGGGTGGAGACCCTGGCCATCACCAAAAAACTCTTTCTTTTGAAATTCCTCCCTATTCTTTTACTCTGTCTTTAGAAAGGGGCGAAGAAGAAGTCCTTGCAGAACCCTCCTTTCCTTTCTTGATGAGTGAAGAAGCTCCAGAAGAAGCAGTTCTGGTAGAAAAAAGGAAAGCCCCCAGTGCTGAAGAAACAAAAATTACGGCTCGGCCCATCAAAGCCAAGCTTATTGTTCTTCAAGGGCTGAGCCCTCATACCAGCTATGATCTTCTAGGAGAGGAAATTATTTTAGGACGTGATGCTGAA
>JACPSU010000058.1 GCA_016193105.1 Deltaproteobacteria bacterium
TAACGATCATATCCCCCTGCCTCAAGTTGCCGATGCTCTTCTTTTAGCCATCCATGAAGAAAAAGAGTGGATAAAATCCAATATGCTGAATTATTTAAGCGGCTCCAATGCACAGAAGCTTCCTTGGGAAACCAATCCCAAAGTCTCAGATACTTTTATTGCGCTTCTTGCTGACTCCAATCACAATATCAAACAACAAGCTATTGATACCCTAGAAAAACAGGCCTCTCGCACCAAAGACCCAGCTCTAAAATATAAAATAGAACAGGCCATCACTCAAGCTCAAGGCTTTGCCCCATTAGAAACAGCCCTCTCAACTCTTTCTCCCTTTACGTCCTCTTCTACAACTGAAGAGCAAAAGTTAGATGCGCTACAGACCCTGAAAAGAAAATTAGAAAATGAGAGTCTTTCTGAGGCAGATGTCAGCAGAATTGTAATGGCCTTAACCTCTGCCCTGAAAGATCCCTCTGCTAATGTGAGACAAGATGCATTTATTACATTTTTCTATAACGATCATATCCCCCTGCCTCAAGTTGCCGATGCTCTTCTTTTAGCCATCCATGAAGAAAAAGAGTGGATAAAATCCAATATGCTGAATTATTTAAGCAGCTCCAATGCACAGAATCTTCCTTGGGAAACCAATCCCAAAGTTTCAGATACCTTTATTGCGCTTCTTGCTGACTCCAATCACAATATCAAACAACAAGCTATTGATACCCTAGAAAAACAGGCCTCTCGCACCAAAGACCCAGCTCTTAAATATAAAATAGAGCAGGCTCTCAATAATCGCTAAAGACTACTTCCTAAAATAAGAGATTAAAAAGATAAAACAGAGAAGTGCGGCCAGGCCAAGGCCAATGACGCCGAAAAGAGAAAAACCTAAGAGGGAGGGGCCTTTGTGGAAAATGAGAACAACGGTGGAAGAAAGAACAATAGAGGCAATGACAATGGAGAGAGACAAAAGCTGTTGGCCTCGCATGAGGGTCTCTTGATACTGTTTCAAATCATCAATTTTAATGCGTGTTACCCATTCGTCATTCGTCAGGCGTTTTAAAATAAGTTTTAATTGCCGAGGAAGCATATATAAAAGTCCGGCGCTGTCGCGAAGGAGCTGCGTAAATTCTCGGGTCAATTTTTCAGGATCATATCTGGTTTTAAAAAGAACTTTGGAAAATTCTCCCATTTCTTTCACAATATCAAAATCAGGATCAATCGAGCGCCCCATCCCTTCAATTGTCACCAAAGCTTTAAAAACGAGCATCAAATCTTGAGACATTTTTAAATTGTGCTGACTTGCAACTACTGTGAGCTCCATCAACATCTTTCCAACATTGATATCTTTTAAAGGAAGCCCAAAATAAGGCTCCACCAATTCTCTGACGTGTTTTACAAAATGATCCATATCGACACGCCCGGTAGAAATTCCGATTTCACAATATTCGTACACAAGGGCTTCATAATCTTCCATGACAAGGGCTAAAAACATATTTCCAAGGGCATCTCTCGTTCTTTGATTGAGTCGCCCCACAATTCCAAAATCAATGAGCCCGATTTTGCTATCTTTGAGCACAAACATATTTCCCGCATGAAGGTCGCCATGAAAAATACCATCAACTAAAACCATTTTGTAAAAAGCCTGCACTCCATTGTGGGTCAGTTTTTGGATATCGACCCCTTTTTCTTGCAACAAAGCCTTATCACTCAACCGAATGCCCTCTAGTCTTTCTAGAGTCAAAACTTTTGTGCTCGATAAATTTCTGTAGACTTGTGGGATAATAATTTCAGGATGACCTTCAAAATTCTTTCGAATGCGGCTCATGTTTCCCGCTTCCACCACAAAATCGAGTTCTTTTTTGAGTGTTTTAAAAAATTCTTCAACAATGCCTTTGGGATTAAAAGTCTTGGTTTCTTCGATATATTTTTCTACAAGTCCAGCAATCATAAAAAGAATGCTCACATCGGTATCGATGAGCTTATCGATCCCGGGGCGCTGAACTTTCACAACGACTTTTGTCCCATCGTGAAGCTCTGCCTCATGCACCTGGGCAATTGAAGCGGCAGCCAACGGTTTTTCATTAAAAGATTTGTAAAGTTCTGAAACCGGCCTTGCTAATTCTTCTTCAACAATATGTTTGATCGATTTAAATTCAATGGGGCGAACATCATCTTGAAGTTTTTTAAATTCTTCTGCAAATTCTTCAGGAATCAAATCGGGGCGAGTACTTAAAACTTGTCCTAGTTTTACAAACGAAGGACCCAGTTCTTCAAAAGAGAGACGAAAACGCTCCGGCAATGTGAGCTTTTCTTTTTCTTTATCGCCTTTGACGCTGAAACCTGGAATGAGTTTTACAAGCTGAATGCGTTCTGCAATTTCTGCAAGTCCATGCTTGGCCATGACCGTTACAATGGTTTTCATCCGTCCCACATTTTTAACGGTCTGACCAATTTGACTTCCAAATTTTAAAATTCCCATCTTTAGGACTCCGTCAAAATAAAATCTATTTTTCGCTTGTCTACATCCACTTTCTGAACTTCAATGAGCACCTTTTGTCCCAAATGAAATTCTTTTTTAGAATGCCGCCCTCTCATACAATAGTGCTCTTCAATAAATTGATAGTAATCATCTCGCATAGAGGTCACATGCACGAGCCCCTCAATAAAATAAAGATCGAGCTCGATAAAAAGCCCAAACTCTGTCACCCCAGAAACATACCCCACAAATTGTTGTCCCACCTTGTCCATCATAAACTGTGCCTTTTTAAGAGCTACAAATTCTCTCTCAGCCTCTTCAGCTCGACGTTCGAGACTCGAACAATGCTCAGCGTCTTTAGCCAAAGAAGTCTGTACGGCATCATCAAACCTATCGGAATCTTTAGATTTTTTCTTAAGCTCCCCTTTTAAGAGCCGATGCACCATCAAATCTGGATAACGACGAATGGGAGAAGTAAAATGCGTATAACACTCGGAAGCAAGACCAAAGTGTTTCAAGTTTCTTTCTGAATAACGCGCCAACTTCATCGACCGAAGAAGGGCTGTATTAATAATTTTTTCCCCCGGCTTTCCTTCCACTCTTTCAAGAAGACGACTGTAAGGTTTGGGGTGTGGATTTTTTTGATATTCCAAGGAATATCCCAAATTGTGACAGAGCTCTTGAAACTGCGCCAAAACCGATGGATCAGGCTCCTCATGGACGCGATAGATAAAAGGCCTTTTGCGATTAAACATAAACTCAGCCACGGTTTCATTGGCAGCAATCATAAATTCTTCAATGAGCATATGCGCTTCAAGTCGGGAGCGTTTAATCACATTTTCAATTTCCCCTTGGAGATTTAATACGAGCTCTGGCTCGGGAAGATCAAAATCCAAACAGCCTCTGGCATGTTTTTGTTTTTTTAAAAGATTTTTAAGTTCATTCATCACTTGCACATGGGAAACCATGTCTGAATATTTTTGAGCTTTTTTATCATTATCTACTATGGCTTGAATTTCTGTGTAGGTCATTCGATGGCGACTTAAAATGACCGACTCATAAATTGAAAAATCTAGGCGATTGCCTTGATCATCAAACTCCATTTCGCAGGTAAAAGTCATCTTTTCTTCATTAGGGCGAAGGCTGCAAAGATCATTTGAAAGCACCTCTGGAAGCATGGGGATCACCCCTCCTGGAAAATAAACACTCGTGGCCCGCTCATAGGCGGCCTCATCAATAGCCGAATCTTTTTTGACAAAAAAACTCACATCAGCAATGGCCACCCAAAGCCTAAAATGCTTTCCCTCTTTGACCACGCACACCGCATCATCAAAGTCTTTAGCGGTTTCTCCATCGATCGTCACAAAAGGAAGATCGCGCAAGTCTTTGCGTTTTGAAACTTCCGATTTCAAATTCCAGAGTTTGAGTTTTTCGGCTTCTTCTAAGGTAGCTTTTGAAAACTCGTGAGGAAGATCGTACTTAAAAATCATGGAACTAAAATCAACTTCTAACTCCCCTGCTTTTCCTAAAACTTTAAGGATTTCTCCTTCGGCGCCTTTGTGAGGGGTCGGATATTTTTTAATCTTACAGACCACAATCTGTTTATTGGAATGGATGAGTTTTGGATCAAAAGGAATAAAAAATGCATCTTTATCCCCGAAAGATGCATCACTTCCTTGGGGAATAACATAGGCTGTTTTGCCTTTAACCAAAAGTTTTCCCACCACATTTTTGATCCCTCGCTCTAAAATCTCCACCACACGTCCCGCACGATTGGCCCCCACCACAACTTTTAGGCGATCTTTGTTCATACAAGAACTCACTTCTGAGCGACTAAGATAGACATCTTCTGACTTGTCATCTGTGATTAAAAATCCAAAGCCTTTGGGATTTTTTTTCAAAATGCCGGTCACAAAATCATCCCCTTGAGGCAATCGATAACGTTTTTGAGCAAGACGAACGAGCTTATACTGATTGAGCATAGATTTTAAGAGTCGTCGAAAGAGCTTTCTTTCTTTTTGATCCACATGAAAAAAGCGACACAGCTCATCAAACGTCATGGGGTGATAACGCTTGTCCCCCAGAGTCTCTAAAACTATTTTCTCATTTAATTTCATGGGCTTAAGATAATCTGGTTGACTTTAAATATCCAGTTCAATTATGGCTAAAGGCATCTTAAGAATCTTACGCTGGGATGGCGGAATTGGCAGACGCGCAGGACTCAGAATCCTGTGGGGTAACACCCGTGGAGGTTCAACTCCTCTTCCCAGCATTTATTTTTGCTTTAAATGAACCATGCTGCAGAAAATTTTGATTCTCTAAAAACTGCACTAGAGTACTGCAAAAAATATCTTCCCCGTCAAGGCCGCCTCGAAGATTTTATTCACCACAATACGCTTCATGCTTTTACAGATCGCCCTTTTGACATCGCTGTTTGTGAGGCTTGGGCGCTATACGACAACATCCCCTACCCTAAGCTGCATGATTACTCCCAGTGGATGGCGCGTGGAGAAATTGAAAAAAAGGATTTGTTGGATATCATCGAAGAAGAAGTCCCGGGTATTTTAAGCAAACACTTTCAAATAGGATCCACTCGGCTTTTAGGCACAGAACTCATTGAGATTTTAATGTCTGAGAGCGCTCCTTTTTCGAGCCGCTGAAAGAGTATTCCACAAATGGAGCCGTACCTTTCGAAAATTTTCGGATCAAGGAAAGCTTAACATTTGGATTCCTGATTTATTGAAACGCACTTTTTTTGAAGAAAAATCTCGTATTTTTCAAGAAGCACTGGATGAATCCCATGGTCTCGTCTTTAGATGCCTTTCGGCTTACTACGATCAAGGCATTAGTCCCCTTCCACTTCCTGAAAGAGAGACCCCCTTGCTCGAGTTTTTTTTCACTTATTTTAAGTCCCCCCTCCCCCTTGCCCAAAGCTGGAGGAAAAAACTTTCTAAAAATATCAAAATCTATCGTCAAAGAAAAAGCCCCTCTAACGAAATCCTTCTAGAGCTCCTCACAACCTTGGGCATCCCTCCTCAAGAATGGAAGCACTATTTATTTTTCCTTTTATACCAATTCAAAGGATGGAGTGCGATGGTTAAGGCAAGGAGCGGAAAAAGCAACTTTGAGGACTTTGCCGCCATTCTTCTTCTTTGTGAAGTGAGTAAAATTCAAGATTACTATCACTCAAATATGAAAAAGATTGAATCCGTTGGGAAAAACCTCCCTACCTGTCATCCCGTCAGAAAAGTTCATGAAAATAACTTAAGAGGAATTATTCGGTATCTTCTCACAAAACAGGGCCATGTAAAAGGTCTGATGCAGATTCCTGAAGAAGAACTGCTTCCACTATTTGAGCTCTGTCTCACATTTCATAATTTTTTTAAACGTAAGCTCTATCAAAAAGCACTCGATCGAAAATCAGAAAGAGAGTTTTTAGGGGCTATTCTTTCTTGCCAAAAAACTCTAAATTCAAATCCAAAGTTTATTGCCCTGTTTTGTATTGACGAACGAGAGGAATCTCTTCGACGTCATTTGGAAGAATGCGAACCCAATTCACAAACAGAAGGAACGGCTGGACATTTTGGCTTAAATATTGAATTTAAAGCGTATCGAAAAACTCACTATCGAAAACTGTGCCCTGCTCCTCAAGTCCCTATTCTTCGTGTAAAAGAAGAGGCCCCTTCCCAAAGCCCATTCAGCGAGTGGTCCATCAATCGCTTAGGGCAAATCACCTCCTGGATTGAACATGCAACGCTTCATCCCATCTATGGAACGCTGGTCACGTTTATTCTTTCTCCTCTTATTTCGATAGGACTTTTTTTAAGAATTTTCTATCCACGTCTCTATGCTGCAGGTAAAAAAAGGGTGTTTAAGAATTTTTTTAAAAGTTCGTGGAACTCCCCTTTTACGATTGAAACTCAAACAAACGAGGATCTCTTACTTTTAGCAAAGGCCATAGCCGAAACGTTAATCACCAGTGGGCTTAAAAATATTCAAACCCCATATCTCTTCATTGTGGGGCATGGTTCGACCAGTTTAAATAATCCCCATGAGGCCGCCCATGATTGTGGAGCCTGTGCGGGGGGACGAGGATGGCCCAATGCAAAATTATTTGCGGAACTTGCCAACCGTCCTGACATCAGAGAAATGCTTAAAACTTTTGGCGTAATACTTCAACCGAGCACTCGTTTTATAGGAACCTTTCACAATACCAGTAGTGATGATGTCGAATTCATGGATCTTCCTGAATCCATCTCTACCGATCTTCAAAAGAGCATGGATGCTTTTAAAACTGCCGCAAAGAAAAATGCTTTTGAAAGAAACCGCAGATTTTTAGACATCCCGCTTCCAAAAAATAGCGATCAAGCCAAAACAGCGATGATTCAAAGAAGTGTCGCCTTAGATCAAGTGAGACCTGAATATGGACACGCAACCAATGCTTATGCCGTGATTGGCCCCAGACACTTAACACGAGGGCTTTTTATGGATCGAAGAAGTTTTCTCTGCTCTTACAACTTCCAAGATGATCCTGAAGGAACCTATCTTAAAAGTATTTTACAAACAGTCATTCCTGTTTGCGTCGGTATTAATCTGGAATATTACTTTAGCTGGGTAGATCGCAAAGGATATGGATGCGACACCAAGATCCCCCACAATATTAATGGGCTTACAGGTGTGATGAATGGATATATGAGTGATTTATTGCTGGGGCTTCCTCTTCAAATGACCGAAATTCACAGACCTGTTCGACTAAAAGTTCTCATGGCAGCCCCTCCTGCCTTCGTAAAATCTCTTTTGAAAGAGATGCCAGAAATAACGCATGAGATCGATAATGAATGGTTTTATCTCGTTTTACTTGATCCAGAAACGGGAGGGCTTTTTTCCTGGTCGAAAGGAGATTTTCAGCATCTTGAGCTTCCCCAAATCAATTTCCCAACCTTTAAGGATTCTTTAGAGTACATCGTAAAATACGGGCAAGGAAATCGAGATTTCTTAAATTTCGCCCTAAAAAGAGAGCACCCATGAGTCTACTTTTATCAAAACATTTTTTGTTCAGCCTTGCGCTGGGTTTTCCTCTTTTACAAAATCTCATTCAAATTTGCATGCCCCCTTCCATGCTCAACCACACCCAGCGTTTTTGTGGACTTATTTCCTTAGCAATTACCCTTTGTATCCTTGGACTCTTTGGAAGAGAAATTCCAAGTGAACTTGATATTTTTTCTTTTCACTTTTCCGTGACAACTCTCAGCCTTGTCTTTTGGAGCGCTAAGAACCTCATGGTGTTTTTAATTGAACGCTTTAGCCTGCGCTATCTTTTTCAGGAGCCTGGGATCAAAAAATTTTATTTCATGATTTCTCTTTTTTCTTTTTCTCTGAACCTCGTCTTTTTTTCAGATTCTTTTACCCCTTTTACTTTAGGATGGGAACTTATGGGGCTAGCTTCCGTTATCCTCATTGCATTTTTCGACCACAGACGAGCAACGGTGGAACGATCATTTTTAACATTTCTATTTTATAAACTAGGGGATTTTTTCCTCTTAGCGGCCTTGCTCTATGTCGCACAGACCACACACATTGAATCCTTCCAGGATCTCAAACAATGGGCAGACGTTTATGAGGGAGGTTCTCTCATTCTCTGTTTATTTGTTCTTTCAGCCTTTGTGAAATCGGGACTCCTCCCCTTTTCTTTTTGGTTACCCCGATCCATGGAAGGCCCAACTCCCTCTAGTGCTCTTTTCTATGGGGCGCTGAGTTCCCATGCTGGAGCCTTTCTTCTGCTGCGTTTGAGTCTGGAGATGGGGGGATTTTCAGGAGCTCCGTTTTTTCTTATGATTCTGATCAGCACTCTTACAGCTCTTTTTGCATATCTGATGGCACTCACACGCACAGACATTAAAAGTCAGATTATTTACTCCGTGCTATGTCAACTTTCAGTGATTTTTATTGAAATTGCTTTGGGTTGGAGGACGATGGCTTTGATTCACAGTCTGCTTCATATGTTTTTTAGGCTCTTTCAATTTCTCGTTGCCCCCTCAGCTATTTATTTGGCTCATGAAAAAGATTTCTTAAGCCCAAAAGATCTAGCATCAACAAAACAGAGATCTGAATTTCAGAAAAAATGGCATCATGGGGTATGGTGGCTCAGTCTTCATGAGTTTGGTCTTCCAATTTTCTGGAGACGATGTGCTCTAGACCCCATTTTATGGATCGGCCAAGCCTTTCGAAGAATAAAACGAAGCCTTCACTATGCAACGGCCTCGATTTCAAAACCCTATTTGCGATCTTTGAGCCCCAGACATAGAGACATCACACATTATATTTTCTTCCTCATGATTGTCGCTCTTCCCATTATCACTCAAAGTCACAAAACCATTTCAGTGGCTGGCGTCTTTATTTGCCAAATCATTGCCCTTGGATTTTCTCTCATGACGATTGAAGAAAAAAGACTTTCAACCTCTTTTTTTAATCTTATTTTTTCAGGAACTTTCTTAGTAATCAGTTATTATTATTCCACCACCCCAGAGCATGTTCATCTTTTTTATGTCCACCTCACCCTTACCGCCGTGGGATTTTCTCTCTTGGGCGCGTTATTCATTTTCTTTCGAAATGCGTTTGACCTGCCCGATGGATCCACTTTTTTTGGCTTACACAAGATTTCCCCGTTCTTATCCATGATCTTTGCAGTCTTTATTTTATTTATTCTTGGATTTCCGGGCTTTACTACTTATTTTAGTTTTGAACTCTTATCTGCCGATCTATCTCAAATGTCTGCTTTTGCATCCATTTCAGGACTCGCCATCCTCAATATCAATGCCTATCTATGGTTTAATATCTACGCCAAACTCTTCTGGGGCGAACGCGCCTCTTCCTAGACTTGCGCATGAACATCGTAATATCTTTGCAATTGAGTTAGTTTTTGTGCTATTTAAATCACTGCTTTTCGCTTTTTACATCTATGTTTTTCTTGGTAGGGTTCAATGACCTCATAAGACTCGGGACCAAAAAATCTCTCTCCACAAGAAAAACACTTCTCATGAGGAACTTTGGGAATCACTATTTTTTTGCCATCCTTAATATAAGCTCTATCTTCAATAACATATTTAATTTTGGGACTGTCACAACTTAAGCATTGTGTTAAGTGTTTTCTGTTTGTTAGCATAATTAAAATATACCTTCTCTCTTTGCTGATATCAAGCGATAGAAATTTTTATCTCTATCGACTATTTTTATTGTTCCTTTGGTATAAATATACATTTTATCGTAGGTAAAACCTCGGATCACATAAACTTTTTCACCCTTATGTGTTTTCCCAGGACTGATTGTTCTCATAACTTTGTCAATTCTATACGCATTTAAAATAGCTTCCACTACATCATCTTTTGTAATACCAGTTGCCTCCATTTCAGCATCAGCTTTATCTGTAAATCTATAATCACCTTTTAAAATAAGTCGTTTAATTTTTGATAAAACCATAAGTTTTCAATTGATAAAGCAAGTTTCATGCCAACTGTTGACCTTGATTTTATTGAAGAATTTTGAGGTTTCATCGGACGGATTAAATTTAAACGGTCGGATTTCCGTCCGTGAGAAACTTTTATGATTTGTGTGCGCACTTGCACATGCCTAGTTTTTGTGCTATCTAAGGGTGTTTTCCTCCCATAAAAATCTAAGGATTTATCATGAAATTTTTAAGAATCTTATTCATACTCGGGATTATTTTTACCTCTTTAGGCCTTACAACCCCAGCCAAAGCATTTGATCCTGAAGAGGTCACCAATAACCCCTTTTCACATGTCTGCGAGCGCTTGTTAAGTCGCAATTTTGACGTTAGTGGAGGCATCCATTTTTTTGAACCTACAGGAGAACTAAAATCTTTATCTGCTTCGGTAGCTCAACTCGTACATACCTTGCAGGAACTTCCACGAAAAATATCAAGCACTACAAGGCTTTTAAACACTCCCGACGAACGGCGTCCTCAACATCTAAGGGATCCCAGATTTTTTCTCATCCAATGGTTTACGCCGGCAAGATCAAATCCTATGAACCAGCAACTTGTTGCTGATCAGACGAAATTAGAAACATTAGAAGCATTGGCCAAGCAGGCTTTTGAAATGGCTAAAGAAGCTGATCAACTGGTTAAAAGTCTAAAAAGAATTAAGAATGCCGATGATGTCAGATTGGGCCCCCTGGATGTGTTCATTTTGAAGTGGCTAATTGCCAAATCCCAAACCATCGCCCAACAGGTCGCTGAAACCACGAATCTCCTCAGTGGAAAATTAGGCACCTTAACAGGAGCCACAGAAACCGCAGCAACCCTAGAACCCCAAATTCAAGAACATATAGAAAATATTAAAGTATTCAGAACCTATCTTGCTACTCAAGGAGTTCCCATGCCTCCGGCTGGCAGAAGTCTTATCGGTGGAGTCATTGGAGAAGACCCTGATCTATCCGTTTTTATCACAGATGCAACTATTGCCAGGGCTCATGCCCCACTTCTTCAAAAAATGCTTGCCGAAGCAGTCTCATTTGCTTCGGAACAACTCCGTGCAGAATCTAAAAAAGAGCTAGGAAAAGAAGTTTCAGAATCTGCAGCTCTATATCTTATTAATCTTGCAGTTCGTCTCAATCGTCCATGGCAATCGATCCTTGCAGAATATATAGAGATACGCCAGTCAGCTCAAGCCGTACTCTCTAACCTTCCCTCTCGTTCAAGTGGTCTACCAGAAGAAGGAATACTTGTTCTGCTGACTCAAATCGCCATTACCCGAGGCACTCTCGCATTAACCGTAGTGAATTCCTTTTTTGAAATAGATCGAATTGGGGATTCCAATAAAGAAGAGTTCACCATTTATGATTCAGAAGTTATTGTACTTACAGACATGAGTTTTGAACTTGGACATCCAAAAGTAACTCAAGTAACGGAACGATTCTTTGAGCTAGAAAGAGCTGGAAGGGGAGTAAAAGCTGATTTTAATATCACTGATCGTGCTTTAGTGATTTTGACTCGCTTAAGTTTCAAAGAAGGAGCTTCTCTCACTCCTCTGCAACTAGCCCAAAGCTTTGTTGAAATTTACGAAAATGCCAAGACTGTTTATGGCGAAACACTGGATGATCTAACGATTGCCCTCCTCTTAGAATGCGCACTCAAGTACGGTGACAGTGACCAACCGGATAAATCCGTCATCAACAGTATTGTTTTACAAAACTTCATGGCCTTAAAGAAGGCTCTAAAAGAAAAGGAGGTCGCCGTATTTAATGATGCACAAGCTGCTCGTTTATCTCAATTTGCCACTCAAGCAGCTCTTGCACCTGAAACTCTCGCTGGATTTTTGAAGCAAATGGCCACTTTAAATGAGGGCAAAGTTTCTTCAACACAACGCGCCATGACACTTCTCACCTATGCACGAGATATAAGTGGAGCCTGGCATTTTCCAGAGGAAACCGTGAGTCTTGCTCTTGCTCTTCCTAAGCTTTTTCAAATGGATCAAGTTATTGATCATCTTCGCGAACCCGAACGACGTAGATCTTCCTCTTCTTCCTCCTCCAGCGGAAGAGATGATGACGATAATTTTATTTGGAGAGTCGCTACAGGGGATATGATGGGGACAGGCATTCCCGGCGGAATCGATCTAGATTTCACAACACCGTTTTAAAGCCTTAATATAAACTCTATCTTCAATGACATATTTAATTTTGAGGTTTCATCGGACGGATTAAATTTAAACGGTCGGATTTCCGTCCTATTGCCCGAGGAGGGAGGTGAGATCGGCTAGAAGTTTATCATCTCTCGGGATACCCCGAGTTGGAAGATCAGTTAAATACATTTTAAATTGGGTTAGCTTTTGGCGAAGGTTTGGAGAATTTAAAATTTTCTGGACACTTTCTTCTTCTTTAAAGTCTATGAAAAACCGTGTGGCATCCACCACCGATTGACCTGAAATTGAAATGCTTTTGTCTTTGTTTTCGGAAATACCCTCTACAATAACATTTTGCAAAACAGGCGCGACATCAGAAACAACACTAAAGGGAACATTTTCTCTTGAATCACGACTGATATTGACCACAGCCAAAGCACTCTTCTCTCTTACCTCTTTATCAGACGAAGGATTCTTGAGAACGTGATGAAGTTTTGGAATGGCTTCAAAAAGATGCAAATACTCTATTGTTTCGATAGCTAAGGTTTGAACTTGGGGATTAGGGTCCCTCAACTTTTTGGTAAGTTCTTGCTGGACAACCACACTATTTTTACTCTCTCTTAATGCATAACCTGCATACCGAGGCATATGGAGCGCTTGGTGTGGATCGGTAGCAATCGATGTTAAATACCGAATAGCTATCTGATTTTGAACCCCAGAAAATACTTTCTGAAGACCATTAGACGTCATAAGAACAGGATCTTGCCTTTCAATCACAGACTGAATAGCATCATTCTCTTCTGTTTTAACAAGGCTTGCCATAATATTTATTTTTTGTTCTTGAGCAATGGCCTTGTCTTCTAGCTCTTTCTTTCGTGCTGCAATGAGCGTTTTAACTCCCGGATCCCCTATTTTATATAACGCAAATTCTACTGCTTCATTCATTGCTCCATCTGAAAGATGTTTCGCCAATGCAGGGATTGCGCTCTCCGCTCTCAAATTCCCTAACGCATAGGCTGCTTGTATTCGAACTTCTCTACCATTATCATCCAAAGCACCGATTAGAGCGTTTATCCCTTCTGGGGTGTTCACTCTCATCTTTTCTAAAAATTGAATGGCCGTTTCTTTAGCGGGTTTTGGAAGCCCTGCATCCTTAATCATGTTTACAACCTTCGGAACGAGCTTCTCCCTATTCTCCTTAAACTCCTCATCTTTATACATACTTCTATTAAAGACAATCCTTCTAAATCCAGGATCTTCAACAAAAAATGCCTCTGTAACACCGTTAAGTGCAGCAGGAGTCCCCATTCGAAAGAGAGCTGCCGTTATAGCCGATTTTAACTCTGGAGACTGACTCTTATCTCTTAAAACATCTGAAAGCATCGGGATCAGTGACTCAGATTTAAGATAACCAATCGCCGACTGAATATCACTTCTAATGTTTCTATTTTCCTTCTCTGCCTCATAGCCCTCAAGCAATGCGGAAAATGCTTCTGGCGTTCCCATGGCTACTAATCCCTCAGCAGCACTTTCTCTCATATCCCTTGATTTTGTAGAATCTTTTAGAACTTCTTTTAGTTTAGGTATGGCAGACTCATAGTGGGTTTCTCCTAAGGATTCCAAAATCCTTCCACTGATCCAAGCTTCTTGATTAGATAATGCCTCCATCAAAACAGGCCCTGCCGTAGAATCCTCCATTTCTCCTAAAGCAATGATCGCAGCCATTTGAACATCAGGAGCTTCCTTTCTGTTTTTTAC
>JACPSU010000146.1 GCA_016193105.1 Deltaproteobacteria bacterium
CAGATTATCTCTTTGCTAAAAACAAAATCTTTTCGAGCATTACTTTAAATAAAGAAGAGTTTGAAATTTTTGATTCCGTTTTTCGGCCGCTCAATAAAAAAGCACCTACGCCAGATTTGGTTATTTATTTAAGGGCAGATGTCGATAGCTTGATGCAGCGGATCCAACTACGAGATCGTTCTTTTGAGCGCAAAATGGATCCTACCTATATTACGAAGCTTGCGGAGCGCTATGAAGAATTTTTTAAAACGTATGATGAAACAGAAGTGATGACGATTGATGCATCAGACATCGACTTTGTCTTTAATCTCAAAAATTATTCTGAAATTAAACAGCTGGTTGAGAAAAAGACGAAAAGAAAATACGGGCAACCCAAACTAAACATAAGAGAGGAGGGTTCGTTGTGAATAAAAAATTTATTGCCATTGCTGGCAACATTGGGGTGGGAAAGTCAACGCTCACGGGGCTTTTGAGTAGCCGGTTTGGATGGAGGCCTTATTATGAAGTCGTAGATACCAATCCCTATTTGGCAGATTTTTATAAAGACATGCACAATTGGTCTTTTCATCTTCAAGTTTTTTTTCTCTCCAAGCGGTTTCAACATCATAAACAAATGATTCAAGAACCTGAAACGGTCATTCAAGATCGTTCGATCTACGAAGATGCCCATGTATTTTCAAAAAATCTTTATTATGAAGGAAAGTTTAATGAGAGAGATTACAGAAACTATCTCTCTCTTTTTGAATGTATGACGAGTTACTTAAAATCTCCGGATCTTCTCATTTATTTAAGAGCTTCGGTGGATACACTTCAGCATCGTATTCAGAGTCGAGGCAGGCATTGTGAAAAAGATATTCCTCGAGAATACTTGGAAAGTCTCAATCAGCGCTACGAAGAGTGGGTTTCTAATTACAAAATTGGGCCCGTGCTCATTGTGGACACCGAAAATTTAAATGTGGTCACTCGAAAAAATGATTTAGAAGCCGTAGCCGATCTTGTGTATGAAACGCTTCAAAAGCAGGATAATTCCAAGAAGGATGTGGCACGGGTGATTACGTTTAATCCTTCCGTAATGCTTTGAAAAAAATCAGTAATATCCCCATCTTGTTATTTGTGATCTTAGCCTGTTTTTGGGGGGGATCATTTGTAGCCATTAAAATTGTTGTGACTGTGATCCCTTCTATTTTGGGGGCTGCGTGTCGTCTCGGCTTGGCCTTAATTCTCTTAACGATTGTTTACAAACTATTTAAGAAACCCTTAACTGTCCCAAGGCTTTATTTGAAAAAAGTATGGCTTGCAGGTTTTTTTATGCAAGGACTTCCCTTTGCTCTTCTTTTTTGGGGAGAACAATATATTTCTCCAGGCTTGGCGGGGATTTTAAATGGCACGGTTCCTTTGTGGACATTTTTGATCAGTTTTTTTGTTCTAAGACATGATGAGAAATTTTCAGTACAAAAATGTATAGGAATTGTCGCTGGGTTCTTAGGAATCTTTATCATCTTTTATCCTAAAATAAGTTTGGGGCTCTTTGAGCAGTCATTTATGGGGACGGTAGCGATTTTAGGTATGGCTGTTTCTTATGGGATTGGGGGAGTCTTAAATCGACTTACTTTATCTGGAGCTCAGAAACTAAACCGTTATGGGAGTTTATACCAACAGCATATTTCAAGTTTTCTTTTTTTACTCATTTGCTCTCTTGTGTTGGAAGGTTTTCCTGATGTTTACGGATTGACTTGGACATGGGCAGTCGGGGCAGCCCTTTTTTATTTAAGTTTCTTTTCAAATGTATTGGCATGGATGATTTATTTTTATTTAATTGAAACATGGGGTGCAGTTCGAACCAGTAGTGTAACGTATGCAGCTCCTGTGATGGCTCTTCTCACAGATTTTTTATTTTTTAAGAATATCCCTAATTTTTCAGAGATATTAGGAGCTTTTGCTATTTTTCTGGGGATTATCCTGATTCAGTTTTCTTTTACTTTTCGAAGAAAGCAAATCACGCTTCCTCCTTCTGTATAAAAAAGCCATTGAAAAAGCTCTCCAGTCCACATATATCTAAAGCGATTTTGATCTTACGGGCGATTAGCTCAGCTGGTAGAGCGTTCCCTTCACATGGGAGAGGTCGCAGGTTCGAGCCCTGCATCGCCCACCATTTGTCAAGCTTCGCGAACCACTTTGTAAATTTTTTTTAGATGGATCATCTGGAGATGAATCCAAGGGGTCTATATCGAGAACATATTTCCCAACATGAAGTTCCACCTCAATTTGTCCAGAATTTACGATTATCTTGTGGATAATCGCTTTTAGAAGCCTTTTTTGGAGCTCTATGGGAGCTTTCTCCATTTGATCGATCAGTTGGGTTAAAAAATCAATATAATCTTGTGGCTCTAATACTTGGGCTTGTCCCAAGAGATTCGATTCAAATTTTTGAAGTTCTTCTTTCAGGGAGATTTTTTGATTTTCAAGGGTTGTAAGCCTTTGATAAAGACTTTGAGCTTTTGTGTTAGGGGGCAGGTGTTCTAAATGATGAATAAGGGATTGGATGGCCGATTCCGTTTCCTTAATTTGTTTTTTTTGATCTTGAGCGTTCTTTTTTATATTTTCGGCTTGGGTTAAAGTTTTTGCTTTATCGATAAGTCCAGACACGATATTTTTATTTACGAGAAGTTCTTTAATTCTGGAAATGACAGCGTGTTCTAGCTTCAATGCTTTGACTCTTTTTACATTGCACGACTTCTTCCAGAAAGTGGCCTGTTACATTGTCCACATATAATAAATCCAGAAAGCAGATAGGGATGAGTCGACCAAGTTATGGGTTTGTAATGGGATCTATTGGCTTTAAGAACATTTTGGATTTTAAAAAATGTTTTTTCATCAATGATGGCGGGCCATTGTGCAGGAACCAAATGTTCTTTTCCGTCTTCTACAAATCTCTTTTTAGCAATATAAACTGGATTTGTAAGAACTCGGTAGAGGTAATCAGTTGTAAAATAGGAAGCCCTTAAATATTTTTTATTGGAACCCACTTTTATTTTTTTAGGACTAAATCCTCTTTTATTTAGGTCTTGAACCGCAGGAACAAGGGAACCTTTTTCAAGAAAGGTTTTGAAACATTCTTTAATAACTTTTGCTTCTTCTTCAACGATAAGGAGTCGACCTTTATTTTGAATGTCAGAGATATAGCCTAGAGGAGAAATACCTCCGTTATAAAGTCCTCGTTTAGCTCTGGCTCTGGAATTGGCCTTGACCCGTTCTGCTGTTTGTTGACGTTCAAACTGCGCAAAGTTCATGAGCATGTGCATCATCATTTCTCCAGCGGCTGTGGTGGTATCAAACTGCTCTCTTAGAGAGAGAATTTGGCAGTTATGAGAACGAAATAGATCAAACATATTACAAAAATCACGAGTAGAGCGTGAGAGGCGAGAGATTTCAGTCATTAAAACAAGTTCAAAGAGACTGCTTTTAATTCCAAGGAGCATTTTTTGAAGCTCAGGTCGATTGGTATCTTTCCCGCTTTTTCCTCGCTCGATAAATACACCCTTAATTTCTCCCCAGGACTCAGATTCATTTCTACGAGAGACATGCTCTCGAAGCCTTTGTTCTTGGGATTTTAGGGAACCTTCGGGGTTTTCCGCCTGTTCTTCTGTTGAAACACGAATGTATAAGGCAATCTTTTTCATAGCACTTCCTCCTTGGGTAAAGAGTTACAAATTTCGTTATTAGATTTACGGACGGATTTACTTATTTGATATTGGCAATACAATTCATACAAGATTTCTATAACCTCGTCCATTCTTTTTTGTTCTTCTTCTTGGGAAATAGAGGGATAGTTCAGGATGATTTTCTCTTTGCAATATGACATGGGAAAGTTCTCCCATGGGGAAATGTTATGAAGACCTTAAATTAGTGCAGGAGGGGGTATAGTAAGCGACAAGGACTAAATTGGAAATCTTGAAATTCTTTAGAATCATTGGATTTTTTGCTGATCATAAAATAGAGGGGGTATCACATAATGTGGTAGCATATGTGATACCCCATTTCATGAGAATCTACTCTAGAAGTACTGGGAGTATTTTTTTGATTCGTTCACGGTTCAGCGTAGATTTGAGGTTCTGGTGCTGATAGTAAAGAGTATGGAGCGTTGTACAAATATCCTCCATTTCTTTACATTCTTCCGTAGTTGCTCCAGGAAGATTTTTTAGAACTGCCTTAATGGCTTCTTCATGATCCATGATGAGTCTCCTATAATAGGGAAAATTAACCTTTTGAGAAAAATGGTTAGAGTGAAAATAAGATGAAAGGGGGTATCGGTGTTATCGGAGAGTGGATCTTTGCTCTAAGTATTTTCCCCCCTCACAATAGTAAATACTCTTAATCGTTTATCCACTTTTCTTAAAAAATCTCAAGCTATTAATATTATTAATGAAAAAAATTTACAAAGCATCAAATTTCTTGCAAAGTTGGTAGATTTCAGACGAACTTGCCCGTAACATTTCAAGTGCCTTTTTCTTGGCTACTCGTACAGTGGATTGAGAAATCTCAAGCGTTCTAGCGATGGCTGATGTTT
>JACPSU010000142.1 GCA_016193105.1 Deltaproteobacteria bacterium
AGTCCAAGGGTACCAACTCTCATTTTCCATTGCAAGAAAAATTATATAAGTAGTTATATAATTTTAAAAACAAAAAAAATAAGTGTTTTTGCGCTTTGGTTTAAAAATTTTATGGAAATTTAAAGAAACTTAAAACTTCATCGAAAGCAAAACAGTGGCGTCATTATTATTTTCCGACCCAACAGTGCCACTTTCTGTATTCAAACGAAACATAGGCTCAAGTGAAATATATTTCGAAAATTGATATTCTGAAGCAAGCACTAGGCGTGCTCGGTTATCTGACAAAAAGTTTCGATCTTGAGAAAATAATTCCCCTCGAACTGAAACACTCCAATAATTAAAAATATTATAGGAGGGTCTCAGATAAAATCCGTACGAATGATCCCCTTGAACAGGCGTATTATGCCCGAAAGTAAATTCTCCCATCATATTAAAGTCCCGATATGTAAATTGCCCATACATATCTAAAATCCAAGTTAAAACTCGGCCACCTGTTGCAGGATCTGAAGGCACACCCCTCACCGGTAACCCCGGAGGAATTCGTCGCTCTACCAATAGAGAAGTCCCAAGTTGAAATGGAAGGGCAAAAAATAAACCGTTATAGCCTCCATCCACAACATATCCCAAATCTCGATCAAACGTGGGACGAAGCGTAGGCCTTTGACGAGGCGCTCGAGCACCATTCATAATGGCCACACGACCATAAAAATCTTGCCGAATCCCCGCCTCAATTCCAACATCTCGAGTATCGAGAGCTAAATCATAATTTTCCTTAATGAGCGTTGCGACCACATTATTATAATCTAAAAGATCCAACCCCATAGGAACATGAAAAGACCCCAATTGAGCATAAAACTTATCCCAAGAATATTGCCCATATGCGGTTAAAAGAGGCGTTGCGAAATTATATCCAAAAACAGTCAAGAAATCCTTCGCCACCTGAACGGTCACAGAAGGCTCGGCCTTCATTAAATAAAAAGACTGAGGATCACTACCCTTTTCACTCCAAAGAAAGGCAGATAAAAGATCCGCGCTCAAAGAAGTCCAGTCCAATAAGGATTCTTCCTTTTTAATCTCTGGCTCAGGCCTTGTTGAAACCTTTTCTTCTATGACTTCAGGAACTTTTTTGGGCGCTTCAGTTTTTTTGCTTTCTTCTTTTTTAGCTATAATAATTTTAGGAAGAGCCTTTTCAACAGGCTTAGGTTGCGCAGCTTTAGCCAAGGTAGCCTTATATCCTTCAAAACTTCGATGCTGACTATAATACTTGCCCTCTTTATTTAGAGGACCACCGCCATTTTTATTAAAATGACACACATAGCAGCGCTTTTTTTCTTTGAGAGAAAATTTCGGCAAAGCTTGGGCTGAAAAAGAAGAAAATAAAAATAAAAACAGTAGAAAAGGGGGGAGGGCTTTCATTTAGACTATATCTTCATCTTCCAACCGCACAGGTTCACACTGGGCAGATTCATCCTTTAAGCGCAAAAGATAAGATTTATACTCTTCTTCCGTTAGAAGCTTTTTAACGACATTCCTTTGCACCACTCTTTTATCCAATAAACGCTCATCAAACTTTGAGTCACTGAAGTGACCTGTATTTTTTGGCATTTTCTTTCCTCCTCCTAATTGTTTTTTAACTAACATATATAATTTTCGTCAGCAAACACTTTTTTTCTTGAAGATGGGTTTCATGTTGAGGTAAACTTTTTTAAAAATTAATAAAGGAGACAATTCTATGAATAAAGCCGAACTCGTTACGCACATTTCAAGCCAAACCAAAACCTCTAAAACCATGACAGAAAATGTTTTAAATTCTTTTGTCGAAGTGGTGGTTAAAACTGTTAAAAAAGGAGAAGAAGTGAGACTGGTTGACTTTGGCACTTTTTGCGTCGGAAAAAGACAAGAAAGACGCGGCATTAATCCTAGAACAAAAGCAGAGATGACCATTCCTGCCCGAAAACTTCCTAAGTTTAGACCCGGCAGATATTTTAAAAAACTCGTAAAATAGCTTAGCACACCTCCGTTAAGTAGTGTGTGTTAGGCGTGCCCACCTTCAATAATTTTAAATTTAGGCTTGGATTTTGAAGACTTTTGAAACCAATTTCTAAAATTTAAAGGCGGGCGCTTCACTTTATACATAATGTAAAGATAGCCTGCGACCATCCCGCCCAAATGGGCAATGTGGGCTATGCCATCTGTAGTATAAAAAACAGAAGAAATAAGCTCAATTGCCCCAATCAATAAAATAAAATATTTGGCACTAACATATTGAATAAAAGATGAAGGATACTGCCATGGAGAAACAAATAGGTTACAAACTGCCAAATATAAAAATGTTTAATAATGGATTGGGGGACAAGACCTAAAATAAGACTTAAATCATATCCGATAATTTTTTCACAGATGAGCTGGATTAAAAAAACAGCACAATTTAAAATAATTAAAATTTTTACCATAGGGGTCATGCGTCCCCCAAGGGTCCATTGAACCTGATATCGATGCATATTCATAA
This sequence comes from Deltaproteobacteria bacterium, assembly GCA_016193105.1. Taxonomy (GTDB): domain Bacteria; phylum Bdellovibrionota; class JACOXK01; order 2-02-FULL-40-11; family 2-02-FULL-40-11; genus JACPST01. The sequence continues at coordinate 2,510 of JACPSU010000142.1, forward strand.
GAAATTAAAATGAAATATTTACACTCCGTTTACCCCTTATACAGATTTTCCCGTGTTGCTTATCTCCTATTCAAATCTAAATATCTCTTAAGTCCTTTATTTAACATCATAATTTAAAATACCCCTATTTGTCATGTGGATAAAAAAGATGGCATACTCTTTGCTATTCTTTAGCTTAATAAGGATATTGCTTATATTAAATTATTACTTATGATAACAAATACATGTAAAAATACCAACTTTTCGTCGAAAAATAGTTTCAAACTTGACAAGTTTTCTCAGTTTGTTACAGTATCAAAGGTGTTGTTGTGTAAAATCTTTAAATTTCGGGGAAGGTGTTCCTATGGCTACCAAAAATGCTTCTAAGAAACAACCTGAACGCAGAATAGCAACCCGCATTCCCATTAATATCTGGGTTCGAGAAGAGAGACAAGATTATTACTTTTTATATAAAGCTACAGATATCAGTGAAGGGGGAATGTTTTTAGAAAAAAAGATCGAAGCTCCCCATTCCACTGTACGCTCTACATTTAAATTCACACTTCCTAAATCCTCTCGGCTTATCACCGTAGAAGGACAAGTGGCTTTCACAGCTGTTTCTGCTACCAGCCCTCGCAGTGGCTCAGGAATTAAATTTGTGGGAGTCTCGAATCAAGATAAAAAATTAATTACCAAGTTTATTCATCAATCTTAAAGTTTTTGGCACAACTCTATGAGAACGCCATGAGTAGATTTGGGGTGGACAAAAGAAACAAGTGTATTTTCTGCTCCATGCTTGGGCGTTTCATAAACAAGATTAAACTTTTGATCTTTTAATTCCTGTAAGGCTTTATGTATATCTTTCACTTCTACACAGATGTGATGAACCCCTTCTCCCTTTTTTTCAATAAACTTTGCAATCACAGACTCTCTAGACAGGGGCTCTAAAAGCTCTATTCGTGTATTTCCCATCGGTAAAAAAGCGATCCGGACATCCATATCTGAAACTTTTTCAATTTTTTCAACTTGAAATCCAAGTGTTTCATAGGTCCGAATCGCCGTATCGAGATTAGAAACGGCAATTCCGATATGGCTAATTTTAGAAGAGTCAATCATGGAGATACTCTATTCTAGAAAAGAAGCCCTAGGCAATAAAAAAGCCGCTCACATTTCTATGAGCGGCTTTTTTCAAAGAATAATTTCTTCTATTTTTAAAGAAATGTATAACTGACGCTTAATATCCCTTTGGTATTATCCAAGCGAGATTGAGCGCGAGTTTTTCCAGCCTCTTGAGAATATCGATTCAATGTTTGCTCAGGTGCTGTTAATGTAACTCCTGCAGAAACGGCTAAGTTTTTCATAGGCTCTGCATCTAGAGTTGTTGTCCATTCTAATCTTGTATTTGGAAGAGCTTCTGCAGATGTTTTTCTTGTTTCATAGGTTAAAAAATCAACCAATGAAGAAATAGAAAACATATCTGTAATTTTATTGGCAACGGCCACTTCATTCAACCATCTAAACCGAGCATTGGGTTTATTTTCTGCATTCAATGCTCTTTGATAATTATAATGAGTGATACGATGAAGCGTAGAAAATGACCAAGCTCCAACTTCTTTAGCTGTTACTAGCTGAGAATGATAAAATCCCAAGTGAGGATTTCGATCTATCCCATCTGCACGGCTGGCATAGGTTGCAGGAATAAATCCTCGAAGTTCTCCGCCAATTTTAACACCGGCAACTTCTAAAAGACTCCCCTTACTTAAAGAGACAGAAGGATCCCACGGGGTTAAATATCGGTCTGCACCTTCTTTTCCTTCAGCAGACTGAAACACATTTAGCCATTGGCCTCGGACCCCTAACTTCACATCGTTAAATAAAATACGTCCGACATCTACTGTGGTAAGATTTTCCATGGTTTCACGAGTTTTCTTTTGAACCGCTCGTTCCATCTCCAATGTTACTTTTCCAGACCAAGGACTCTTGGCCACCGCGGCTGGAGCTTCTGTAACAACAACTTGTTGTTTAGATGTTCCAGATTGTGGATGCGCAGAATAAGATGAAGGCATCACACCCAATACCGTAATAATAAAGGTACTGATAATAACTGTTTTTTTCATTTTGTTTCCTCCCTTAATGAAAATTTCCTTTTGTTGGGGCAGTAGTCATACTGGCAAAAGGTATGCCAAGATAATATCAACCGTAAAATATGTCAAGAGCCTAAAATTATACTAGTTATTTCAATTAGTTATATGTTATTTTGCTTAAATACTCCTCAAACATACGCTTATTTTTTATGTCCTCTTATTAAACATTCCTATGAATATCCCTTAAGAAGACTTTGAGTACAGCATACAACCTATTGAAATTAAATATATTTTTAAAATTTGTTTACTCTATGTCTATAAATGCACATAAAATAACCATGTAGAAAATATCGTCTATAAACCACTAAACTTGGCTTTAGCGCCTAAATATTCTTCAATTCGAAGTAACTGATTATATTTAGCCATACGATCTGTTCGGGAGGCTGAGCCGGTCTTAATCTGTCCTGCATTTGTCGCAACCGCAAGATCAGCAATAAATGTATCTTCAGTCTCTCCAGAGCGGTGAGAAATAATCGTCCGATAGCCTGATTTTTGAGCTAGAGAAATAGTGGCCAGCGTTTCTGTAAGCGTTCCAATTTGATTGAGCTTAATTAAAATAGAATTGGCCACCTTTTTTTCAATCCCTCTTTTTAAAATCTTAGAATTTGTCACAAAAATATCATCTCCCACGAGTTGTACGCGACGTCCCAATTTTTGTGTCAGCTGAGCCCACCCTTCCCAATCATTTTCACCCAGTCCATCTTCAATCGAAAGAAGTGGATAGTTGGACAATAGCCGCTCGTAAAACTCTACCATCTCCATACTATTTTTTTTCTGCGTCTTTGAGTTTAAATAATAAAAATCTCCTTCTAAAAGCTGACTGGCTGCACAATCTAGAGCAACCCAAATATCCTTGCCCGGAGCATATCCTGCGCGATCAATCGCTTCTAAAATAAGATCTAACGCTTGTTCATTGGATTCCAAATTCGGAGCAAAGCCTCCCTCATCTCCAACCGCTGTGGAAAGTTTTCGATCATTTAAAGTTTTTTTTAAAGAATGAAAGACCTCTACACCGGATCGAAGTGCATTTGAAAAACTTTTTTGCCCCACAGGCATAATCATAAACTCTTGAATATCTAAATTATTGTTGGCATGGGCTCCACCATTTAAAATATTCATCTGAGGAATCGGCAAAGTCACTGCCTGGGCACCCCCTAAATACTTAAACAAAGGCTCACACATATGATTTGCGCAAGCCCGAGCCACCGCCATGGATATCCCTAAGGTTGCATTCGCTCCTAATTTTCGTTTATTTTCTGTCCCATCCAAATCAATCAAAAAACGATCTACTTTTTGCTGGTCTTGGGCCTCCCGCCCCACCAAATAACGTGCAATAATGCGATTAATATTTTCGACCGCTTTTAAAACACCCTTCCCGCCATAGCGCCTTGGATCTTTATCTCTGAGCTCTAACGCCTCTTTTTCTCCGGTCGAAGCTCCCGAAGGAACGATCGCCCGCCCCAGACTTCCTGAATCCAACACCACATCCACTTCTACCGTCGGATTTCCTCTGGAATCCAGAACTTCCCTACCTTGAATATGTGAAATTTTTAACATACGTTATGAAACTGGAAGCGTAATTGTAAAACGAGTTCCCATTCCAGGAGTGCTTTCCACCTGAATATCTCCAGAATGATTTTTTACAATCCCTAGCGCCGTACTTAAACCCAACCCCATGGATTGTCCATTTTTCTTCGTTGTAAAAAAAGGTTCGAAAATTTGAGAGAGGTGTTTAGCATCAATCCCATGTCCCGTATCTGAAATAGAGATCTGCACTTTGGATTGAACATGAGCTGTTTCAATTTTAATTTCTCCTTTTTCTTCAATGGCCTGAACCGCATTGAGAAGTAAATTTAAAAAAACTTGATTAAGCCTGGCCAAATTACATTTTACCTTGGGAAGCTCTCCATAATCTTTTCGAACAATGGCTTTTCGTTTGAGTTCATACCGCAAGAGATTTAAAGTAGACTCAATTCCTTCATGAATATCATGATACTCCATTTCTTCTGGAGCAACCCTAGCAAAGCTATTCAAATCGCGAATAATATTTCGAACGCGATCTAATCCCTCTTGAGATTCTGCAATGAGAAGCGGAAAATCTTCTAAAATATAATCTAATTCTTGCCCCTTTCTTAATTCATTGAGCCGATCTACAAGCCTCTTTACTTCCTCTTTTTCTTTGTCTGCCACTTGGTGCACAAATTGATCATACTCCCTGAGCATCACAGACATCTTGCTCACATATTCCCGCACTCGACCCACATTACTCATGATAAATCCGAGAGGATTATTGATTTCATGTGCTACGCCGGTCGCAAGCTGCCCAATAGAGGCCATTTTTTCAGATTGAATTTTTTCTTTAATCGTTTCTTTGAGCTTTTGGTTTGCACCTATCAACTCTTCATTTTTTTCTTGAAGCTGACGATTCTTTTTTTCAATGAGAGCAAGCGTTTTTTCGAGTTGAATAATGGTATCTTGAATCAACTGTGGGCTTAAAGAAACTTGAGTATCTTTCTTACCAAAAAAAACTTGTTTATTTTCCCATCTAAATTCAAAAGTATTTTCATCAATTTGCTGAGAATGTGCGGCCGGTAGCTGCCAATAGACAGGAATAGACTCTAAAGCTCCTTGTAAATATTGGATATGATGGGGAGACAAATTTTTGTGCGAAAATTTTAAAATCACATGAAAGTCGCTTTTCTCAACCGTACGAACATCTGCAGATTTATAAAAATAAGAAATAAATTTTCGAGATTGATGATAAATGAGACGAGGCTCTCCAATCATTCGAAAAACAGAATCTAAAACTCCCCAACATTCTAAGCGAGAAGATTGTAATCCAACTTTATAGATAATTTGATTATCAAAAAAAATCTCTTCTAGGCGATCAAATAAGGTTTGAACGAGATCGGCAGAAACCCAACTATTCGTATCGAGAAGATGCTCTTCAGAAAGCTCAATCCCCTCCAATAAGCGGGCGAGATTCTTCTTCTCCCGACGGGCATATGCAATAATTGAACTTGTAACTCGACAACTGACTTCTTGTTTCACAAGACACCTTTATATGGTTAAATGTTGTGTAGAGTATCGAAATGAATCAGCTTTTTCAAGAGAAAAGGATAAAAAAACCCCTTTGGGATAAAAAATATTTTTAAAACATCGAATCAGGACGCCTCGAACGATAGTTATAAAAAGTTTTCAACCAACCGCGAAAGCAATTGCTTGCTCTTTTCTTGGAGATTAAAAAACTTCACTACCATTCCCCCGACATTTTCTTGGTCTTCTCTTTGATGAGACACGATTTCTCCATATCCTTCCAGGATAGGAATTCCAGTAGCTTTTAAAGTGAAATAAAGTCTCACCTTAGAGCCTAAAGGCAGAGCTTGAGTCGTTTGAAGAAAAAGACCGCCTCCTGGAACGTCACTGGTATAAGACATGAGGAATTCATCGAAATCGTTAAAAGCAGCACTCACAACGATTTCTTTAGCGTCTTTCGGGTCTTGCGTGTACTTCAAGATATTGGTACTGATTTGCGAAATCATCGCATTCTCCTTTTACCAATACTGCTAAACTACAACCGCAACCCCCTTACTCTGGGGAGAACACTTTTTACAAAGTGTTCCAAAAAAACCATAACATATCGACAATTCTGATTGCAATACATTTGTTCAAGAACTCAACAGTGCCTTATTTTTCAACAACTTTGACAGTTTTTAGTCAAAAAACGATATTTAAAATAACTGTGTAAAATCAATATGTTGACAATATAACGCCTGTTTTTTATTCATGGCACGAAAGTTGCTCTTAGGATCGATCGACCCTACTCCCAAAACAAAAGGAAAAAAGATGTCTTCCAATGTCGTTTCTTTAGGAGAATATAAGAAGAATAAATTTATGCTCATGCCTAAACAAAAATTATTTTACCTTTCAAAAACAGAACTCTTGGAACAGCTTGTCTCTTATTATGAAGCTGTTAAAAAAGACCCTTTCTCTTTATCAATTGCTTTATGGGGAGAAGATTTAATGGAAATAATTTCCATGAAAGCTCTAACCAAAGAACTTCAAGACCTAGCCGATCAACATAAGAAAGAAGGACCTCGCGCTGCTTTTAAAATGGATTAATGCCGCGGCACTAGAGGAGATTTGCAGCGAGCTCTGCTAGGGGAGATCTCTCACCTTTCATCAACGTCACATGGCCTGCAATCGTTTCATCTTTAAATCGTTCTACAACATACGTTAATCCGTTACTCGAAGAATCAATATAGGGATGATCGATCTGATAACAGTCTCCGGTCAAAATAATTTTTGTATTTTGTCCTACACGCGTAATAATGGTTTTAATCTCATGGGGCGTTAAGTTTTGAGCTTCGTCAACAATCATGTATTGATTTGGAATGGACCGGCCCCGAATATAGGTTAAGGGCTCAATATTGAGCATGCCTTGGTTAATAAGTTCAAAACAGCCTCGGCTGGTGGACTTTCGGCCTTGTCCTTGTCCCTGCTCTTTGGACGCATGTGCCGCTGAACTTCCCAACAAAAATTCAACGTTATCAAAAATGGGCTGCATCCAGGGATTCAGTTTTTCTTCAATATCTCCTGGCAAATACCCAATATCTTTTCCCATAGGAAAAATAGGCCTAGAGACCAAAAGTTTCTGATACTGCCCCTCGTCTACGGTCTTAAGAAGCCCCGCAGCCAAAGCTAAAAGTGTTTTTCCGGTACCCGCTTTTCCAACTAAAGAGACGAGTTTAATATTGTCATTGAGCAGAAGATCTAGAGCAAAGCTTTGTTCTAAATTTTTAGGAAAGATCCCCCACACCCCTTCTTGACGCTTCAATAAGGGACAGACACTTTCTTGTTTGGCATCATATCTTCCCACAGCCGTATGAGAGGCATTGTTTTTATCTTTGAGCAAAACAAATTGATTAGGATATGGTTTTTTCAACGCTCCATTGAGTTTTACTTTTCGATCTTGAAAAAATTGATCAATCAAAGTGCTAGATACCGAAGCTTCTGCCATCCCCGAATAAAGCTCCTCAATATCAACACGTGCAGGATCATAGTCTTGGGCCTGAATTCCTAAAACATCCGCCCGCACTCGCATATTGGTATCTTTGGTTAAAAAAATTATTTTTTGTTTGCTCTTTTTTGCAAGTCTCAAGGCTACATTTAAAATAATGTCATCATTGCTTCTAGCTTTTTTGGCTTCTTCTTCAGCTAGATCAATAATGAGCCTTCCACTGTCTTTGCTCATCGGAACGCCTTGAGCTAAATGTCCTTTTTTACGAAAATTATCGAGATATCTGGAAAACTGACGGGCATTGCGCCCATTTTCAGTCGAATCTCTCTTGAACTTATCGATCTCTTCTAAGACGGTAATACAAATTAAAACATCATTATCTTGGAATTTGAAGATAGCCTGCGCATCATACAGCAAAACGTTCGTGTCGAGGACGAAGAGTTTGTTCACTTTGAATTTGAGTATAGCAAAAAAACAAAGGCAGGTCACCTTTTTTTAAGGGAACCTGCCTTTGTTGATCGTTGACCTAAACTATTTACTTGTGATCTTGAGTCGTAATTGCTACGGGCTCTGTTTTTTTAGGTGTTTCATCAATACTTTGAGAAACGCTCCCGTTTCCAATTACAACCATTTCTGATTTTTCTCCTTGAGAAATTTTAATATCACCAGAAATAGACACTTCTCTAATTTTCTTCTCATCTTTTTCTACAAGCTGATTTGAAGTGTTACCTTCAAATGTGTAGACAAGATCAGCATCTGCTACTTCAATAGCAAATGAGAAAGAAAGAGCACCTGTGCTGGAATCAAACTTGACTTCTTTTTGAAGTTTGGCATTTCCAAACACACGATTCATTCTCTTTTCTTCTTTGGTTGTGCCTTCTGTATCACCTGGAACTTGAATGACTTCTTCAACATCTTCAGCTGTTTCAATTGCCAATTGACTTACTTCAGACTTGCCTTCTTTCATTTCGATAGCAAATTTGAAAGAATTTAAGTGATAAGCAACCACTTTCTTATCTAACGCTTCACGAGATTCTTTTCCTTCACGACTTTTATTTAACTCTTCTAGAGAGGACTTCATCACTTTAAGGTCTCCCTCAATAAGAGCTTTATCGTGTTCTGTTTTCTCTACAGCGTCATCAGCCAGTTTTTTCTCAAGATCTGAGATTTTGGCTGTAAGCAGTTCCTTTTCTTTTTCATATTGGCGCGCAGCATAGAGTTCTTCAATGTCTTCTTTCTTTGAATCAAATTTATAAATTTCACCACTGTTTTTCCCACTATACATCCCAGAAAAAAGTGTAAAGATCGGATGGACTTCCGTCCCTACATCTGAAGTTCTTGGATCTAAACTAGGAACAGGGGTACCTTGTTCTAAGCTTTCTTTGCTTCCCATGCCGCATCCCATCAAAATAAAGAGAGCAGCAATAAGGGCAAATACTGTAATTAAGCGTCTCATCGTTTTATCCTCCTCTAACGTTCGACTTGGCTTTCTGGCACCATTGCCGAAAAGTCCGATTGAAAGAAGCTGCAACCCCCATGCCATTTCAAAAAAACTTAAATTTTATCTGTTATTACAATAGGTTATGATTAAATACTGCCCGTGCTCAGCACAATCAAATTCTCAATTTTGACCTAATTTTAGGCATATAAAGTCGCAAAAACGTGACAACATATTGAAACTATTACTATTTTTATCTGTGACTAAATTTGAATGGGGGTGCCCTTTTTTGTCACTTAAACGGGGCGAACTTTGCAGCGTGCCAGCCAACTAGACTCCAATTCTTTTTTGAATAACTCCAAGACTTCTTTTGCAAAAGCATGAGGGGCCACATCGTAATCTGCTAAGGACTTCGTTTTAACTGGAGTATTTCGACTGGAGATATTAATGCCTGCATGAATGAGGGTTGATAGTGACGATAAGGTTGCAATGGAAACAGAAAGCTTAGCATCTCCATCATAGACATCATCCCCTTGACGAGACAAAACACGACTAATCTTTTTTTCCAAAACTTCTTTGACTGTCGCCATCAGTAATCTTTGTCGAAAAACTGTCTTTTCTAAATCTAAATCAAAAAACTCCCCTAAAAAATGAACCATAGATTCTGAATAAATAGGACTTTGGGCTTTAACATCTTCCACATCCACCATATGCTTTAAGGGTACATCCGCAGGCCCTATGAAACTTACCAGAGCATTCCCCTGGATATTATAATTTTTATAAATCCAAAGGGGCGCAAGCTGAGTTCCATCATATTTGAGTGCTTCTTCTAAAAAACGAACCTGAAATAGTTCCATCTTAATTTCCTATTGCTCGATAAAATCTTTTGCATGATTCACACTCCTGACACATTTCAGGACCCGACTCATAACAACTCCACATCAGGTCAAAAGGGGCGCGAAGCTCTTTTCCTAATTCAACAATTTGTTTTTTATTAAGACTCTGAGTGTAACAAATCACTTGAGGACGATTTAACGTAGAAAATTCCAAGCTGCGATTGATCCGTTCTACAAAGGACTCACTATTATCTGGAAACGTTGCCGCCTCTTCTGCATTAAATCCAACAACAATGGCTCCCGCTCTCAAGCTTTCTGCAAAACTAGCGGCACTATTGATCAAAACTCCATTTCGGTTGGGAACCCACACGCGCTCAGCGCTGAGATTTGTTTTAGTTAAATCATCGAGCTCTGAGCTTTGCAGCTTAGGAAGCTCTTTCGTCCTATCGACGAGAGCAGTTTTTGTAATCTGAGCTAGCCACTCTAATCGAACTATCTCATGAGACACTGCATACTGTGCACATATTTTTTGAGCTGATTCTATTTCTCGTTGAGCGGCACGCTGGCCATAATCAAAGGTTAAAGCTTTAATAATCTGGGTTTGGCGAAGGGCTTTGCAAAAATTAACTGTAGAATCTAGCCCTCCTGATAAGAGCACAATACTCTTCATGAAGGGGAACTTCCTTTTTCCTTTTTTAAAAAAGCATACGCATTGTGCCCATGAATGGATTCAAAATTTTCACATTCAATGGCATACCATCGAATAGGAGACCAATCATCGAGCTTAAGCGCCACTTCACGAACCACATCTTCAGCAAATCTAGGATGGTCATACGCACGCTCTGTCACTGCTTTTTCATCCACCCGTTTTAAGAGAGGATAAAGCTCACAACTACCACATTCTTCCACTAACCGAATCAAATCTTCTAACCACACAAAGGTCTGAAAACGAACACTCACTTTCACGACTGATCTTTGATTATGTGCTCCTCGATCACTGATTTCTTTAGAACAGGGACATAAGGTTGTGACAGGAACTTCCGCTGTCAGTACAAAATCTTTTGTGGAAGAAGTTTTAGATCCCCAAAATCGACACTGATATTCCATGAGGCTTTGAGCTTGAGAGACAGGAGCTTTTTTTTCAATAAAATAAGGGAAAGAAATTTCAATGATCGACACTTCTGAGTTTAAACGCTTGCGCATGTCTTCTAGAATTTGATCCAAGTTTTCGACATCAATTTCATGTCGATATTGATTGAGTACTTCAATAAACCGACTCATATGGGTTCCTTTAAAATCTGCGGTTAAATCCACGTACATATTAAAAGAACCAATCGTATGTTGAGTTTGATTTACTTTATCAGAAACTTTAATGGGATAACGAACCGCTCGCACTCCAACCTGTTGAAGGGGAATCCCTCTAAAGTCTGGGCTATTTTGGACATCCCTCATTGTGACCGTTCCTCTTGAGGGCCTAAATAGCTGGCTCCATACAAATCTGTTTCCCAAATCGTCACTTTTTGAATTTGAATGGGATAGGCAGCACATTTTTGTTTTAATTCTTCAAAACAAAAACGTGCAATATTTTCAGCAGAGGGATTGATATCTTGAAAAACAGAAACTTGATTTAAAACTTGATGATCAAAAAGATCTAAAATTTCTTTGGTTTTATCTTCAACGATTTTGAAATCAACCACAACTCCCATTCCATCTAATTTTGAAGCAGACACAATGACTTCAATTTTCCAGTTATGACCATGAAGGTTTTCACAAACTCCTCCATAGTTTCTTAACTGATGGGCTGCAGAAAAGTGGTCTCGAACAATGACTTCGTACATAAGCCCAATGGCTATACCATTGAGCTTATGACTTTTCAATACTCTGAATTATTGTCTGGAAGAAGATTCTGACTTGTTACCGGTTTTGAGTTTTCGATTAAGCTCGTCTACTTTTTTATTCAAACGATCCAAATCTTGCTTTGTTGGAACGTTTAAAAACTCAAATACCTTCTCTTGAGCATCTGCCACTCTTTTTTCAAGCTCATCTTTAGCTTGGAGCGCCAGACTATAAGTGTTGGTTTTTTTGAAGTTTTTCAAAATATCCGAGGTTTCAACCGTCTGACGTACATCTTTAATCAGCCGATTGACTTGCTTTCTTCCTTCTTCTTTTGTTTTTACCCCACGATGGACCCATTGTTTGACAACCTTCTCTGCTTGAGTTTCAAGCTTCGTAAGTGTCTTCTGAGCCTTCGTGACCCGAGTGCGAATTAAGTTTTGAATCGACTTCACATCTACTTCTAATCTAGACATATGAAACTCCTTTCTGTCTATGACTCTTTCAATTTAACACGCCGCATCATAAAGTCAAGGATTTTTATTGCACCGCGTCAAAATAACACATTCTTTAATTTGAGCTGGATCGATTGTTTGCCTTGCCACTCATTCCACGACGGTGAATACACAATTCCTTTAATCTTTGAGGCATCTTGCAAAAGATCGGACATGTGAAATCCAATGGCTTCATGATACCGATCTGACCCCTCTAAAGAGAGCTTTAAATGCTTTTGCCCTACCACGTGGGCCCTTTGAACCTTAAAATCATGACTGATAAACAAAGGTTCTGGACAAGACATCCCAAAAGGAGCGCATTTTTCAATCTCTTCCAATAATCCTCCCTGAATATCTTTTAAGGTGATCTCCATATCCACCTTTATTTTGGGAATAAAATCAGAGTCCGTCAATTTTTGGGAAACGACTCTTTCAAAGTGATCACGAAATAAAGAAATATTTTGAAGAGGAATTGAAAATCCCGCTGCCGCCTTATGCCCCCCAAAAGTTGAAAAATATGTGGAACACTCTTTTAAAGCGTCTAATAGATGAAACCCTTCAATACTTCGACAAGAGCCTTTTCCAACTCCCTCTTGTTCTGCGATGAGACACGTCGGACGATAATACTTTTCAATCAACTTAGAGGCCACAATCCCAATCACCCCCGGATGCCAAAGGGGCGAAGACAAAACAAAAGACTTGGTATGTTCGAGCTTATTTTTTTCAATCATTTGAAGGGCCTGACCCAAAGTCTCTTCTTGTAAAAAACGCCTTTTGCTATTTTCAGAATCTAGTTTTTGTGCCAACTCTAAGGCGGTTAAAGAATCCTGCGTCGTCAAAAGTTTTACTCCAATTTCTGCTGTCGAAAGTCGCCCCCCCGCATTGAGCCTAGGGGCAAGTTGAAATGCTACTTCATAGGTTCCAATCGTTTCTTTTTGAATATTGGAGACCTCAATTAAGGCCTTCACTCCAGCACGTCTTTGAGTCGATAAAATCTTTAAACCCTCTTTCACTAAAATATGATTAGACCCTTTCAGAGGCACCATATCCGCAACTGTCCCCAAGGCCACCAAATCTAAATAGTTTCTCAAATTGGGTTCTTTACGAGTGTTAAAATAGCCTCTTTCTCGAAGGCTCTGCCGCAAAGCGATCATTAAATTAAATGCAACTCCGACCCCTGCCAAATAAAGATCTGGGAAGTCACTATCTTTTCGAAGGGGGTTTAATACGGCATGGGCATCTGGAAGTTGGGGAGGAACGATATGGTGATCTGTAATAATAAGATCAATTCCAAGTTCTGAGGCCGCAATTGCTTCTTTGACATTGGAGATTCCACAATCGGCCGTAATAACAACCTTGCCCCCCTTTTTGTGAATTTCTTTTAGTGCTTCCGTATGGAGCCCATAGCCTTCTCGAAGTCTATGAGGGATATGAAATCCGACAGTTACCCCTAGCTCTTTAAAAAAATTAAGAAAATTGGATGTCGCCGTTACACCATCCACATCATAATCTCCATAAATATAGATAGATTCTTGGGTTTCAATCGCTCGGATAATCCGATCCACCGCTTTTTTCATGTCTTTCATCAAAAACGGATTGGGCAAATCTTTTAAAGTACCAGAAATAAAATTCTTGGCCTCTCCAATGTCTTCAATTTTTCGATTTACAAGAAGCATTGCCAAAATATTTGAAATTTTAAGACTTCTGGAAAGAAATGATACCAATTCTGGATTTGGTTTTTGTAACACCCACTCTTTTTTCACTAGTAAAGATTAATAAGAAAGCATTAAACAAGCAATTAAGAAGTTTACCCAAATCAATGGCATTTATTATAAATTAAGGCTTGCCCTCATGAGACCGACGCATATAAAGTAACTTTATCCATGAAACTGTCTTTGCGATTTGTTTTACCACTGATTGTGGTTTTATTTTTAATTGCACTGAGTGTCACCCCACTCATTGATACACTTACCTTTCATTGGTTTACCAGGGACTTGGATTTAAG
>JACPSU010000143.1 GCA_016193105.1 Deltaproteobacteria bacterium
AGCTGTTGCTAAGTGCATGGGGCCCGTGTCGCCAGCAACAACGAGCAAAGAGTGTCGGCAGATGGCGGCCAATTCTTCTAATGAGGTTTGTCCCGTAAGGTCTATAGGAATTTGATCCAGGTGCGGCTTCATGTGTTGAGCTAAAATTTTATCTTCTTTTGTTCCTGTAATGACAATGGATGCCCCATAACGAGTATGGAGTTTATTTCCAAGCTGTGCAAAATGGTGAATGGGCCATCTTTTAGGGGCCCAATTGGAACCTGGATGAAAAACCACATAGGGAGTGGGCAATTCAAATTTTGTATGAGTGCCAGCCTGCCAGGCATGATATTCATAGGATTCTTTGACATGAGAAATTCCATAGGCAAGAAGAATGGAACGCATCATATCCATTTTGTGTTGGGGGACAGAAGGAAAGGGGATAGAACAAGTGAGTAAGTGAGCTCTATCCTTACTATCATAGCCTATTCTTTCTTGAACATGGGCCCATTTTAATAAACGGGCTCGTGTTTTGGAACGATGAAAAAGAAACCCCATATCCCATTTTTTCTGTCTTAACTGTCGTAGTAAGCGATATTTATTCCATAAAGTTTTGTCCGATACAGCAATAACTTCATCAATAGAACTTTGATTTTCTAATAAATTTCGATAGGAAGGAGGGACAATGCAGGCCAAATGAGAATTGGGATAATGAGTTTTAATGGCCTCTAAGCTTGGAAGAGAAAAAAGGATATCTCCTAGCCAGTTTAAATTGAAAACTAAAATATTTTTAGAAGCACTGTTCATATATTTTTTGAGTTTGCTCGGCCATTCTTTGATGAGAAAAGTGATCTTTAATTTTTTGGGCTGCATTTGTTCCCATTTTGATCTGTAGCGATTTCGAATTTAAGAGTTCATTCATTTTTTGAGCCATCGTGTCTGGCGATGCTCCTTTCATTAAAAATCCTTCTTGTTCATCTTCAATAAAGTCAGACATTCCTCCTTGAACATAGGAAATAACGACCGGTTTGCCCATCGCCATCGCTTCTAAAGTAGAAAGTCCAAATCCTTCAGGACCAACGTGATAAGTGACATAAACATCCATGAGGCCAAAAAAGGGACGAGGATCTTTTTGTGCAGGAATGAGCTTTACAAACTCTTTTAATTGGAGTTCTAGAATTTTTTGTTCAATGGATTCCCTCTGTTTTCCATCTCCTACAATGAGGAGCTGGATTTTTTGATGATATTTTTCAATAAGAATCTTAAAAATTTCTAAAAGAGTGACATGACCCTTTTCAGCAGATAAGCGTCCAATAATTCCTAAAGTAGGCAAAGGGGAAAGATTAAACTTTTGTCGTTCCTCTTCTTTTTGGCTATTCGAGATTGCAGAAGAATTAAAAAAATCTGTATCAATGCCATGAAGAACCGTTGTGATTTGATCCTCATGATTGGGATAAGAAGCTTTTAAATTTGAAGCGACGGCATGTGAATTTGCAATGGTCCTTTGTCCTAAGCAGGGAAATAATTTTCTTCCAAGATGATGATCGTAGAAGCCATGAAAAGTTGTAACGTAAGGAATTTTACAATAAGAGGATAAAGCCTGAGCTAGGCATTGTCCAACACGGGTATGGGCATGAATCAAGTCCCATTTTTCTTTTTGGTATAATTTTTTTAATTTTAGAAAAGAGAGTGCAAGTTTTGGGTTTAGTTCGCTCTTTGTGTTTAAAGGAATGAGGTGAAGAGGAATTTGGTGGCTTTCAAACTCAGAGCTATATTCTCCACCGCTGGAGGCAATGGAGGTTTGAACTCCTATTTTTTGTAATCCTTGAGAGAGTTGATACAAGTAAGATGTAATACCTCCCACGTTTAAATGAGTTGTTAAATGTAATACTTTCATTTCTTAGTGTCTTTGTAGTTTTTCGTAAGCTTCAATAGCCCGACTTGGAGTTAGTCTTACCATGCATGAATGGTGCGAGCAAGTTGGCTTATAACATGGACCACAATCTATTTTTTCCTGTAATATCAGTAATTTATCATTAGGGGGTCTATGTTTTTGAGATTCTGTGGGTCCAAAGAGAGCAAGCGTAGGTTTGCCTAAAGCTGCAGCAATATGGAGGGGGGCAGAATCTGGAGATACAAAAGACTGACATTTTTCAATCAAGGCACCTAATTCTCGTAGCGTCGTCTTGCCTACCAAGGAAAAGAGAGGGATGGGTGTTTGTTTGCGTATCTCTTTTTCAAACTCTAAATCTTTTTCTAATCCTGTTAAAACGATATTTAAATTTTCCTTATTGGCCTTTTTGTAAAGATGGGTACAAAATTGAGCTATGTGAGATGCTTTCCATTGCTTGGTGCTCCAACTGGCTCCAAGATGAATGATGGAAAAAGGTTGATGGATATCTAATTTTTCCAGTTGGGATTTTTGTAATAGAGACTTTCGATCTTCCTCTGTAACCCAAAATTCAAGTTTAGAATTATTAGGAGTCATCTCGAGTAACTTTAATATTTCAAATTGATGTTCTACGGGTGAAAGAGGATAGTTTTGAGCAATGTGATTTAAGAAAAGCCATCCATATTTTCGTCCGTATCCATATCTATGGGGGATTTTTGCTAGAAAAACTAGAAGATGGGTCCAAAATGTATTTTGAAAATCGATAGAAACATCAAAGTTTTGATGTTTAAGCTGTTGGATTAATTTCCAAAACGACTGTCTTAGATTTTTCTTTGAAGTATATAAAATGGTATCGATATAGGGACAGGGCTCAATCACTTCACGGCAAGCAAGATCTGTGAGAAGTGTGATGTTACTGTTTGGAAATTTTTGTTTCAGGGCTCGAAGGCTTGCAGAAATCAAGATAACATCTCCCAGAGACGTTAATTTTGTTACAAGAATATGGGGCTGGGTCATTTCTAAATAGAGGTGTTCTGTTTTTTTGACCATCTGTTCTTTTGAATAGTAAGTTTCAACTTTTTTTCGTGCTTTTTGAACCAGAGTTTGAGCAAGCGTTGGGGTGTTTAATACTTTCATCATCGCAGCGGCTAAATCAGAAGGATTTTTGGGAGCACATAAAATTCCTGTTTGCCCATCATCAATCACTTCTTGGATGCCTCCTACACGAGTGGCAACAACAGGAACACCGATGGCTTGAGCTTCGATAATGACTCTACCAAAAGCCTCGGGATAGGTTGTTGGAAGAACAAGGAGATTCATTTGTTTTAAGAAAGCAGGAATATTATCTTGGTGCCCGAGAAATGTGACTTCTTCAGATAATCCTAGTTTTTGAGCGAGATCCACAAGCTCTTTTAAGATGCTAGGATCTTTGGCTTCCCCAATAATTTGTGCTTTAAACACTTTATTTTGTTTTTTAAGGAGGGCTA
>JACPSU010000059.1 GCA_016193105.1 Deltaproteobacteria bacterium
GTAAAAATTTAAAGATGGTGGTTCCAATACGAACCGAATCCCCCTCTTTTAAAAGAGTGGCCCCAGAAATTCGCACATCATTCACAAACGTTCCATTCGTGCTCCCCAAATCTGAAATAAAAACTTGCTGATTTTTAATGACAACTTCAGAGTGAAGCTGAGACACACTTTGATCATCAATCGACAAATCTGCTTTTTTGCCTCGGCCTAAAGATACTTTTGGTGGAAGAAGCGGAAATTTTCTCCCCAAGGGACGCCCTTCAATCAAAACCAAGCAGGCTCCTCCCCCTTGAGCCGAAGAAGCTAATTTTTTTAAAAAATCTGCGCTCTCAATAACAAATGTTTTTGTTTTTTCTTCTTTCACTTTAAAATCTCCTTCGCAATCACTACTCTTTGTATTTGGTTTGTCCCCTCCACAATTTGCAATACTTTAGCTTCTCGCATCAAGCGCTCTACCGGGTAGTCTTGACAATATCCATTTCCCCCAAAAATTTGAACTGCTTTTGTGGTCACCTGCATTGCCGTATCTGAAGCGACCGTTTTAGCCATCGAAGCAATCTTAGAGAAAGGAAGTTTTTGATCTTTTAAAAAAGCAGCTTTTTGTACGAGCAGCCTCGAATATTCGATAGAGGTTGCCATATCGGCCAGCATCATTTGAATCGCCTGAAATTGAGAAAGTGAGCTTCCAAATTGAGTCCGAGTTTTCGCATACTCTCTGGCTTCTTCAAACGCACGCGTAGCCAACCCCACAGATCCAGCTCCAATCGTAATTCGTCCACAATCCAAAGCTTGCATAGCAATCGCAAATCCCTGGCCAGGCTTTCCAACCAAGTTTTTTTCTGGCACCGCACAGTCTTTAAAAATAAGCTCGAGTGTTGGGGAAGATTGAAGCGCCATTTTCTTTTCTTTTTTTCCAAATGAAAACCCGCCCATCCCCTTTTCCACAATAAAAGCACTAATCCCTTTTGTTTTATCTTCTCCCGTTCTAGCAAACACTAAATAAGTCTCAGCTTCTTGGCCATTGGTTACAAAACATTTGGTTCCATTTAAAATATACTGGGCTCCTTGATGTTCTGCTTTTGTCTTAAGCCCTGCTGCATCGGATCCCGATCCTGGCTCCGAAAGAGAAAAGGCTCCTAATTTTTTTCCCGTCGCTAAATCTCTGACATAGGTTTCTTTTTGCTCCTCATTTCCAAAAGTATTAATAATATTTTGAGGAAGTCCTGTGACAGATAAAGATACCGCAATAGACAAAGAGTATTTTGAAATCTCTTCAATCACCAAAGCATAGGTTGAAAAATCAAGCTCCGCGCCTCCATACTTTTCAGGAGTAATCATGCCAGTCAAAGACATATCTCTTAATTTTTCAAAGATAACCCTTGGGAACTCTTCTTTTTCTTCGTACTCTTGAATCCGAGGAGCAATTTCAGAAAGACAAAATTTTCGGATCGTTTCTTGAAGATGTTTTTGTTCTTCGGTGAGAAGAAAAGACATTTATTTTAATCCTGTTTGCGCTAATTCTTTGGCAATAATCATTCTTTGAACTTCAGAAGTCCCTGCTCCGATTTCCATAAGCTTTGCATCTCTCAAATAACGTTCCACATTATAATCCTTGCAATATCCATAGCCCCCTAAAATTTGAATCGCATGAAGGGAGGCTTGAGTAGCAATTTCAGACGCATAAACTTTGCATGCTGAAGCCAAGGCCGTAGCCTTTTTCCCACTCGAAGCAACCATTGCGGCGTGGTAAGTGAGCCGCCTTGCAGCTTCAAGCCATGTATACATATCGGCCAGCATTTTTTGAACGAGCTGAAACTCAATAATAGGTGTTTTAAATTGTTTTCTATCTTTGGCATACGAAATCGAATCTTCTAACGCCGCTTGCGCAATCCCGACAGAAATTCCAGAAATCGTAATGCGCTCAATATCGAGTGTTTTTTTCATTTGAGGAATGCCTTGGTGAAGCTTGCCCAGCACATTATTTTCTGGCACTTTGCAATCTTCAAAAATAAGCTCTGAAGTAGGAGACCCTCGCATTCCTAACTTTGAAAGCTTCTTACCTACAGAAAATCCAGGAAAATCTTTTTCAACAATAAAAGAGCTCACTTCTCGATCACTTCCGGTCTTGGCATAGACCACAAGCGTTTGGGCCACCGTGCCATTGGTAATAAACATTTTTCGTCCGGTAAGCTTGTAAAACTTCCCCTCTTTCACCGCTTTGGTTTCCATCCCCATGGCATCGGAACCATATCCCGGCTCTGTCATCGCCATCGCTCCTAATTTTTCTCCAGAGCAAAGAGGGGGCAAATACTTTTTCTTCTGCTCTTCAGTCCCATTGGCATAAATGTTATTCACGCAAAGAATGCTATGCGCCAAATAAGAAAGCGCTGTTGAAGCACACACACGACCAAATTCTTCCATGGCAAGAGTGGCTGCAAGCACATCCATCCCCCCACCCCCATAGGCTTCAGAAACGGTGACTCCTAATAACCCTAAATCTCCTATTTTTTTAAAAACTTCAGGATGGAAGCCTTCGGTCTCATCAATTTCACGGGCCAAGGGCTTTAATTCTTTTTCAGAAAAAGAACGAAGCGTCTCTCTTAAAAGCTCATGTTCTTTGGTTAGCATCAAGTTTAGGTATGGCATAAATCTATTCTTTTTTCAAACATTGACAAACAACCTCAATTAGGATGAATTAGCCCATTCCTAACCTATATAAGGAGACATTATGACAAAAAAATATATCTCTTATTTTATGACTCTCATGATCCTAGGCACTCCAGCCATCCTCAAAGCTCAAAATGAATCCCAAGAAGGACTCAATTTAAAAGAAGCGCTTAAAAGTGAAGCGAACCGAAAAAAAATGAGCAGTGATTATCTTACTTATTTAGATCATTTTTCCTCTTCTCCAGGAGCAGGCATACTTGTTGGGGTGACGGAACAGACAACAGGGACAGATGATGCTTCATACACCCGAGGCTCCCCAAAGGTCTCTTTCTCTTTAACCTCACAAGAAATAATTGATTCAACAGCTATCGCTAAAACAAACGCCCTTGTCTTTGAAATCGGTGAAGGCGGCGTTGTCTCCTTTATTCTTGTCAGCGCAGATGTCGTCCAAGCTTCTACATGGTCCTCCATTTCTCATTTCAAATATGGTGGACGCATTTTTAGAGTTCTTCCTAATATGAGAAGCTATAATGATAAAGACCAAGAGCTTTTAAAAATAGAACGATTTAACTGGGTTGAAGTTGATCTTCCCATGCCTGTTTTTAAACTAGGCGAAGAAAAAAGTCCTGTGCGCGTACTCTTCGGTCCCAATCTTCACGGTGAACTTTCTGTTCGAAATATGATCCCCAGAGCTCCTTTGAAAGATCAATACTCTAATTTGCCCATTGAGCATATCCATAACAATCAAGCAGCCAGCGTTTCTGCCGGCTGGAATGTCTTAGTCCTTTTGGGAGAGCCCGGCCGAAAAGCATGGCAAGTGGGTGGAACGATCAACGCCATGCGCGAACGATCAACCGAAGAAGGACTCAGCAAATATAATGTCACTCAACAAGGGTTTAAAGTATTTTTGGCCAGTCCTGTTTTTGATACCTCTATGGCAACGAATGACCCCGTCGGAGATCGAACCACAATGCAATTTGTCATTGGCTATGCCCGATCTTCTTCGGATGTCGATACCTTTGTCACACTTAATCCTGATTCGAATAATAAAGAAGAAAATAGCTGGGAACGCTTTGAGCTTCCTCCTTTTGATCTAGACGAAGAAGCTATTTACTTTGACATGATTATTCGTTTTTAGTTTGACAGTCGGCGTCAAAGTCTTATAGCCTATCTTCATCATGCCCAAAGATAAGGCTTCTTTTCCTACAGATGTAAGCTTTTCTAAATCTCTATTCTTTGGAAATATTTTGGAGGAAATGGTTTTCCCCTACCCTGAAATTCCTAAAGAGGAAAAAGAAAATCTTGCTCTCTTTCTAGATGCTTTCAAACAATATGCCCAAAAAAATATCGACTCCTCTCAATTAGACAAAGAAGAAAAAATATCGAAGGAAATTTTACAAGGCCTTGCTGAACTAGGCCTTTTTGGCGCAGGCATTCCGCAAGAATACGGCGGAGCAGGCCTTTCAACCACCTGTTATGCCAGACTCATGGAAGAAGTCTGCCGACACGACGCATCTTTAGGCGTTACGATGGGCGCTCACTACTCTATTGGGCTTAAAGGCCTTATTCTTTTTGGCACCGAAGCTCAGAAGAAAAAATATCTTCCAGATTTAGCCACTGGAAAAATGCTAGCTGCATTTGCTTTAACAGAACCTGGCGCCGGCTCCGATGCGGCGGGAATTCAAACCAAAGCCGTTCTTTCAGAGGATAAAAAACACTATCTTTTAAACGGAAGCAAAATTTGGATTAGCAATGGCGGCATTGCAAACTTTTTTACAGTCTTTACTAAAACACTTGAGCCAGATGAAAAAGAAGGCCAAAAGTGGAAAATCACAGCTTTTCTTGTCACCCGCGACATGGGAGTTCGCAGTGGCCCCGATGAACACAAAATGGGGATTCGAGGAAGCTCCACCACAGAACTTTATTTTGAAAATTGCAAAGTCCCTGCTGAAAATGTTTTAGGAGAGAGAGGCAAGGGATTTAAAATTGCCATGGAAATTTTAAATAATGGAAGATTAGGCCTTGCTGCTGGATGTGTGGGAGGGGGGAAAAAAGCGATTAAGCTTGCTCGCGATCATGCAGTGAACCGAAAACAATTTCGCCAGCCCATTGCTCAGTTTGGTCTGATTCAAGATAAAATTGCCAACATGATGATGGATAATTTTGCAGCTGAAAGCATGGTCTACATGACTACTTCGCTCATTGACCGAGGAGTTAAGGATTATTCGCTAGAGTCTGCTATTTGCAAAGTTTTTGCCTCAGAATCTGCGTGGCGTATTATTAATGAAGCGGTTCAAATTGGAGCAGGCACGGCCTACATGAAAGACTACCCCTATGAGCAGTGTCTGCGCGATACCCGGATTAATATTATTTTTGAAGGGACGAATGAAATTTTAAGGTGCTTTATTGCCCTGGGGGGGATGCAAGGACCTGGAAATTATTTAAAAGAAGTGGGAGCTGCCCTTCGCTATCCTTTAAAAGGGATAGGTCCCATTTCTGACTTTGCGATTAAAAAAATTAGCCGAGATATTGTAGGACTCGGAGATCGCATCACCAAAGCCCATCCCTATCTTAAAAAAGAAACATCTCTCATTGAAGGCTATGTTCAAGAACTAGCCGCGTCTGTTGAAAAAACACTTCGCAAGCACCAAAAAGATATTTGGGAAAGAGAATTTGTCCAAAAGAGAATTTCAAATATCGCCATTGATCTCTACGCCATGATCTGCACAGTCTCTCGCAGCACGCATTACATTGAAAAAGATGGAATTGAAAAATCTAAATACGTCATAGAATTGTGTGGTGCATTTTGTGATCGGGCTGCCAGGCGAATTAAAAGAAATCTGCGCTCCATGGAAATCAACGACGATGAGCTCTTAAAAGAAGTCGCCAATAAAACGTATGACATCGGCGGCTATCCGTTTGATATCTTATAATCAATGCCTTCACTTTCATTAGATACCTCCATTCAATACATTAAAGGGGTAGGCCCAAACTTGGCCTCTCTTTTTAGAAAAAAAGATATCTATTCTTTAGAAGACGCTCTTTATTTTTTACCTCGCACCTATGAAGACAGACAAAATTTTAAACCCATCAAGGATCTCACCCCTGGGCAACGAGAAACTTCTTTTGGAGTGATCAAACGCTTAGCGTTTGTTCCCCTTCGTTCGGGTCGTAGCAAAATTTTTGAACTCGTCATTGCAGACAAATCCGGATGGATTGTCGCCAAGTGGTTTCATTACAACGCCAAATACATGATGACTAAATTTAAACCTGACATGTCTGTGGTCTTTTCAGGAGAAGTAAAACTTTTTAAATATCAAAAAGAAATGACCCATCCCGATATTGAAATTATTGAAGACACCCAAAAAGAAAGCCTTCATTTTGGTCGCATTGTTCCCGTCTATTCCGAAACCGAAGGCCTTTTTCAAAAAACAATCCGGCGCATTGTAAAAAATGTTTTAGACCAAAGCTTAGCCATCGTTCAAGATCCCTTGCCTGAAGATATTCGCAAAAGACAAACACTTTGGGATTTAAAAAAGAGTTTTTCTGAAATTCACTTTCCTTCTCATGCCGACGCACTCCCCTCTCTTTTTTCGGGTCAGCACCCCGCACGCCGAAGATTGGTATTTGATGAATTTTTCTTTTTAGAGCTTGGGCTTCTTTTAAAACGCTCTCATGTGACCAAAGAAAAAACTCAAAGTTTTTTACCCTCTCAAACTCTAAAATCAAGCCTTCTTGCTTCTCTTCCTTTTGAACTGACACAAAGTCAAAAAACAGCCCTTTTAGAAATTGCGCACGATCTTGAAAAACCCCATCCCATGAATAGACTCCTTCAAGGAGACGTAGGAAGTGGGAAAACTTTAGTCGCTCTTTTGTCGGCCTTGTCTGTCATTGAACAAGGGCATCAAGTGGCCTTTATGGTCCCAACAGAAATTTTAGACGAGCAACATGCTAAGACTTTTCAAACTCATCTTTCCCCTCTAGGAATTTCTTTGGGACTTTTAAAAAGCGACATGAAAAAAAATGAAAAAGAAATTGAACAAAGACTTCTTTTAAAGAAAAAAGGGGGCTCTCCTCATATGCTCGTTATGACCGCCACTCCGATTCCCAGAACACTGGCCCTTACGGTTTATGGAGACTTGGATGTTTCAGTGATGACAGAGCTACCTGCAGGCCGAAAACCGGTTAAAACAAAAGTGCTTCGAGAATCCCAACGCTTAAAGCTTTATGAGTTTATGACAAAAGAGTTTTTAAAAGGCCGCCAGGCTTATGTGGTCTACCCACTCATTGAAGAATCCGAAAAAGTAGATTTGAAAGACGCTACTCAAATGGCCGAGCATCTTAAAAAAATATTTAAAGATTTTCGCGTGGAACTTTTGCATGGAAGAATGACAAGTGAAGAAAAAAATAAAATTATGCTTGAGTTTAAAAAGGGGCACATTCAAGTTTTAGTTTCAACCACAGTCATTGAGGTTGGCATTGATATCCCCAATAGCACGATCATGATGGTAGAACATGCTGAACGCTTTGGCCTTTCTCAACTGCATCAACTGAGAGGACGTGTGGGACGGGGCTCCGAAAATTCTTTTTGTTTTTTGATGGCGCATTATACTTCGAGCTCAGAAGCTCAAGAGCGCCTTAAAGCCATGGAAGAATTTCAATCCGGTTTTAAAATTGCAGAAGTCGATCTAAAAATTCGTGGGCCTGGAGAATTTTTAGGCACACGCCAATCTGGACTTCCTGGATTTCGTGTGGCTAACCTCATGACCGACCAGCCTTGGCTCATGCAGGCAAGAAAAGAAGCAGAATTGATCATTGAACGTGATCCTTACCTTTCTTCACCTGAAAACTTGCCTCTTAAAGAAGCATTGAAGAGTCGCTGGCAAAATAAAATTAATTTAATGAGCGCAGGATAGGTAAAAAGTATAGTTTTTGTTTACAATTTGTACGCTGCTTCTCTTTTAATCATCGAAAAAAACAAATCATATCCAATAGATAGGAAAATAGATCTCTGGCATTGGTTTTGCACAAATCTCAGGGCGCAATAATAAGGAGATCACAAACATGAAAAAAGGTATCCCCACTTTGGTATTCGTTGTGTTGTTCTCATCGGCACTTTTTGCAGCAGATGTAGCTCCGGTTTTATTGTCTCCCCAACTCTCCCCCAATCTTTTAATCAAGCCCTCGCAAGTCATTTGGGAAGAAGAAGATGACAACGGAAATTTTAGAATTGATCAATACACCGCCAGAGGAAGTCGAATTCTGACCACCTCCAGACAAAAACTCTACTCTGTTTTAACAGACTATGAAAACTACGAAAAGTGGATGCCCTACTTTAAATCCACAAAAAAAAGCGATAGCGAACATTTAGCCGTTGTGTTTACAACCAAAAATTTTGGAGACTACAATATTACCTTAAAAATAGAATATCCCAGAAGAAACATGAATGGATATTATCATTGGATCAGACTCACAACTGAAACAGAATTCCCCTACTCCACTCTCAAAGCCATTGAACACAATTTTTATCTTCATCAAGTTAAAAATATCACTACAGATACCCTCGATGAAGGCTATACGTTATTAGAAGTTTCTAACCACACTAAGATTGGCGGTCTTTTAACCGCCATGCCCGAATCTAAAATGAAAGAAATTTTAATCAAAGTTGCAGAACAACTTTTTCAAAATTTACAGACATACTTAAATACCCTAGAGGAGCAAAAATAAAAAGATGAAGAAGGGGCTATTCAAAAAGGCACAGATACAAGGCGCCCGAGGAGGCGCGACTGAGGCGTACTTAAATCGTACGTCGAAGGAGAAACGACGAGGGCAACGAAGTAGATGTGCATTTTTCAATAGCCCCTTGGTTTTTGAAGTAGAACCTTAACTCATATCTTAATAGCTTGGGTTTCCTCCTTAAAACGTATGACAAAGCCTTACACTATTGTCACCAAGCTAAAAGTTAAGGTTCTACTTCAGAAACCATTTCTCAATAAGAAAAGTTTCAATAAAATTGCCTACCCATTCTCAATTTATCTATTTATAATGGACCTGAAAATAGACAATTTGGTTTTGATTTCCTTCTGGCCGAAAAGTTAATTTTACGTTTTTTGCATGGCTTATGTTGCTAGCTAAGGAAGCAGCTTCAAGATGCGCATAATAACAAACCATCCCACATTTCCATCTCTATTACCAAATGTATAAAAAAGATCTGTAATTTGAAGTGGGGATACAATTCTACTCTGAAGACTTTGTGCTAAAACAAGATGACTTATAAGAAGGCCTGAAACAACAGATAAAACTATCCATTTTACTTTCATAAAGATCTCCTTTTGTAATTTAACTCCATTTATTTAATAGTATCGGTAAAATAAATGGAATCTTTAATTAAATAAAGGACTTATCTTAAAAACTTAGAAATTTCTCTGACGCGTTCTTCTACACTCATGCCAAATTGCTAAATTATACATATATTTATACATATTTTTATATTGATTTTACTCTTTTCTTTGATATTATGGATATATGGGCAAAACCATACGCTGGGGCAGTTTGAATGGGATGAAGAGAAGTCAGCGCTCAATAAGAAAGTACATGGACTAGATTTAAAAGAAGCAACAGAAGTGTTTAAAGACCCAGATCGTGTTCCTGCAATTGATGAAGGTCATAATCAAGAAGAAGAGCGGTTTTATATGATTGGCCTTGTAAAAGGAAAAGTTGCAACGATTAGATTTACTTATAGAGGAAACATTGTCCGGCTTATAGGAGCTGGATATTGGAGAAAGGGGAGAAAGATATATGAAAAAGAAAAGAAAAATAGATCCAGATAGACCTATTGGAAAATTAACAGTTATTCCAGATTTTTTACCTCCGCCAGAGGATTTATTTCCCAAAAGTGAGCTACAGAAAATTACAATTATCGTAGATAAGGATACGATCTTATTTTTTAAACAGACAGCCTCACAGCATGGTCAAAAATATCAACGAATGATGAGGGAAGTTTTAAAGGGGTATGCCAAAAAATATGGGACATAGCAGTTTTTTGGCAAGAAAAGTCTTTCGCCAAAATTTGACTACGATCAACATTAGGCTTTATAAAAACTTAGAAATTTCTTTGACGCGTTGGGTCTCTTTTTTGTGGCATAGGAATTTTTGAAAGAACCAGCTAACACCTCTTAATCTGTTAATACTGCATCTTGAAGGATAGTTAGATTCCGATCATACACGCCTGGATGATGTTCGTAGACAAATCTTCCAACACTATCTTCATAGAAGTATTGTCGATCCATCACATCAGAGGCAAGAGGCGAAATAGAAGGGAGCGTAAGCATCCCTGGGACTGTGTCTTTAAACATGGGAATACACTCTTTTCTTTTTTCATCGGGATGTTGGTAGTAAAAACCTTTATTAAACATGCGATCATAAAACTGTTTCTGTTCTTTTTCGAGAAGCTTAATCTTGCGAATAGACTCCCCTGCTACTTTCTGAGCATTTTTTTCAGCTTCAGTCATAATTTTCTTTTCAAGAGGAACAATCCCAAATTCTTCTGATCCTTCGAGCATCAGTTTAGCCTCTTCATAGGTTCTGCGTTGCTCTCTTTCGACACTTTCATATCCAATTATCCCCGGCTGAGGTCCTGCATGAACAATTTCTTTTAATTCTTTCGTTTCTTTTTCAGCTTTCTCCAAACCTTTTTGAAGTTCAGTTCGAACATCATTTTGATAAAAATCTACCAGATGTCCAAATGCTTGTTTTAAATTTAAGAGTGCCACCTCCATATCTTCTGGCGAAGTCTCTGAATCTTCAAGAAGAGCCACCAACTGGTAACGCGCATCTTTTAAAGCACTTTTAAGAGAAGTTTCTTTTTGAACCTTATCATAAGAATTGATTGTCCACTCCATCCCTCGTCCAATAAACTCATCAATCACAAAAGTAGCGGCTAATTGGATGGCCGCAGGAGCTGCTCCAACTCCTGTCCCTGCTTCTGCCACACACATAGCCTCAGATGCCTTCCCAAAAGTTCGCACCGCTTTAATCCCTTTTAAAGCCCATTTTGTTGCAGACGCTGCTGTAGCAGAGGAAACTAAAAAACGAGCCGAATGTCCCATCCCTCGTGCAATGGCTTTAAGTCCAGCTTTTCCAATGAGAGAAGAGTTATAGAGAATAAAATATGTCATATTTTGATCAATGAGCGCCTTCTCTTCATCTGTAAGCTCATGTTGCATTCGGTCAAGTTCATTAAAAAAGTTATGCACAATGTCCATTACAACCATAGCAGCAGTCAGCGGTATTGTTTTTTGAGCAATTCCAGATTGTAGCCCTGTGAGTAAGCTTTTAAGCCTGGGGTATTGATGAATACGAGGATTTTCTAAAAACGTTCCTAATTTTCTTAATCCTTCTTTAGCAGCGGTTTCGGTTGCAACAAAACCGGTATAACTTGTAAAAAACTCAGCGGGATTTTCTAAAAGTTTTCGGTTAAACTCAATGAGACGCTCTGGATTTAAATCCACTAGTGAAAAAAAGGCCTCTTTCATCTCTTCTGCAGCTAACACCGTTCCCATGCTTGAACAAAATTCCTTGGCTTGTTTTAAGCGTTGGGCATATTTAATTTCTGCTCTTTCAAAAGTAAGATACCGCTTGGCTTCACTGGCAACATCTGAATCTGAATCTTGGATGAGCTTATTTAGGAGCTTATTGGGAATATCCACTTTCTTATGCCGAGCATACTGTAAGACTGCTTTTCTGACAGCTGCATTTGGATTTCCTAATAAACTTAAAAATAATTCTTGAGGAATAACGACATTCCTTGTTTTTAAAACTGTTAGAAGATGCTCTTTTTCTTGAAAAGCAGGATCTTTGAGAAGCGCTATAAATTGCACAGAAGAAAGGGGGACATTGTTTTCTATCGCATAGGTAATGGCTTCTTTTTTCGCGTAATACTTTGGATTTTTTAAAAACTGATAAATCATTTCTGGTTCTAGCTGAAAATGGGTTTCATGGGCTATCTTCATGACATCGACCTGCATATCGGGATGGGGATGATTGAGATATGAGCGAAAAATCTCGGGTGAAGCAATGGCGGCATATCGAAGAGCGCGTTCTCTAGACAAATTTAAGGAATCAAGATAACGCCGTCTCCCTTCGGGCTCTGTAAATATGCTTTCAATGTGCTCCATATGCATATCCAAATCAGATACAACGTTCGCCTCTAATTTTTTGGCTGACAACGTGTGTCCTGTTCTTTCAATATATTTCTGAAGGAGCTCTCTTTCTCCACTCTCTCCTTGTAAGGCATATAAAAGGGCGTCATCTGACAATTTATGATTTTTTTTAATGGCCTGTTCAAAAGCATATCGCATCATACGTCCTTCTTTTTGAGCTGGTAAAGTTTCAAATCCAGAAGAGAGGCGTTCTAGCGCATTGTTAATCGCACGATCACTAAAATCTAACCCTCTTTCATATCCAATATAAAGACCTTTCCTCTGTGTTCGATACATCGTCGTTGACCTTGCTTCCATTAAACTATGAAGCACGCGATCAGAGACTTGTCTTAAATCTTTTGCTTCAAAATATTCCTGCAGAAGTGTGTGGAAATGCTGGCTCCGACTTTGCAATGTTCGAAGGATAGCATCATCAGTTAATGGAATGTCTTGTTCAACGGCATATAATAATGCTAACGAGCTTACATCATAATAAGGGATATCTCCCACAAATTGTGAAACTATCTCCGATGAAAGTTTTAGTCCTTTTCTGCTGGCATATCGCAGGGCAACCTCAGGCAAAGCCTTATCAACAATCCCCAAAACTTTATTTTCGGCCATGGGAGAGTGTCGATCTAAAAATTCATACACATATTTTTCAGAAATAGGGATTCCATGAGCGGCAGCCAGACTCATGGCTGCTGATCGTTGATAAGCAACTTCTATCCATCGTTTTCGTTGCCGTTGATCTGATGGATCTGTTACTTGCGGTAATTCAAGAGCTAAATAGCGCTCCAAAACCGGTGCGGGAAATTCTACTCGATTCCTATCTGCAAGTCTAAAAGCTAAGTTTTCAATAGTGGCATTGGGGGGATGTTCTACGAGCTGGCGAATTTTATCATGGCTAATTTTGCTAGAAGGATACTTAGTTCCTATTAAAAGTACTTTTTCAGTCAAAGCAAGATCATTTTGACTGAGTAAGTAATTCCCCATTTTTTCAATTAAATCAACATGTTTCCATGTCTTGGGGTGAGCTACGTCATACGTTGCCTCTTTAATATTACGAACGTTTTCATCCACACTCTTTTCAGCGGTTTCCCGCATGGTTTGAATAAGAGTGGGACTTTCCCTTCGGATTTCATGCTGGTGAATGAGCGCCTCAGCTGCGTCCATTTCCCCTTCTTTCGCAAGACTCCGAACGACTTCAACTTTGCTATTATTGGGAACTTCTTCAATAGCATCTTGATTTCGAACAACAACATATCCGTGTTTATACCCATCCAGATGGAATGCCTCTCCAAATAAAGTAAGCGTAGTTGAATCTCCGGGAGATAATTTTCTGTTATGTGCAAAAGCTTCATACAGTGCCTTTCCATCCCCTTGGCTTAAATCCATAAAGCGACTTCCAGGTTTAAATCTCATCATGAGTAAACTATTTCCATAGCCAGCAGATTCAAGTGGCGTTTGTGCAAAATAAACCCCACTTCCTTGTGATGCCCCATGAACGGTCTGGGCCTTTTCGGAAACAGATTGTAAAAAACCATGCTCTAAAATAGCAGGCACATGTTGTTCTGCGGTCCAGTGAAAAAGCATCCCATCGTGTGATGAAATGGGGGGTGATTCCATACCCAGTGTTTTAGATTCTTGGGCAGCACGCTGAAGCCGTCTTGTTTGATCCTCTGGTGAATATTGTTTTTTAAATGAGGGAAGATACTCTCGAGTTAGATTTCCTTTTCCCAAATGGTCTAGCATGGGCTTTAAACCATAGGGATCTCTATGGTTGATAACATCCAGAGTGTAATCTAAATTTCCACTATTGGCATAAAGCTTATCTACGGCTTGTTTTAATTTGTTTCCCTCAACTGAAACAGGAGGAGATTGACGAATACGTTTTACATGGCCTCGAATATGGGCTTCTGATTCTAAATCAAAATTGACATAGGAGGTTGTTTGACCCGGTAAAACAAACTCCAAGGATCCACGCATGGCTCGAACAAGCTGTGTGGGTGTATGGGTGCTGGGGTCAGCGGTATTGCGATAGATCAATTTACCTTTGTAAAAATCAGAAAATCCTTCGGTTGGCTCAATAATTTTGGGGCTATCGATTCCAATAGGGGCTGCAATTTGATCGACGGTAAGCCCGCCTTGCTGAATACTTCGAGAGAGTTGATCTGTCACGGGTTTAATATCGGGTTGAACTCCTACCGCTCGAGCAATCATTTTTCCGACCTTGTCGGCAATAACATCAGATCCTAATTTTTCTCTGTATTGTGCTTCAAAGGCTTTGACTTTTTCTGGTGGCCCCTCCACTCCAAGATCCACATCAGAAGCTACCCCTAAAACTTCTCGCACATGAACTCCTTTATGAATCTGGCTTCTAATTTGTTCGGGTGTTTGGCCTTGGAGAAGCCGCTCGCCCACATACTTCATGACCCCTCGCATTGTCCCTCCCATAACGTAAGGTTCCAACCCTTCTGCACGTGCTGATTCTGCAAAATCCCTAAATTCAGAAACAGAATTAATAACGCCATTACACAACTCGGCAAACGTTTCTTTAGAAACTCCAAAGGGGCTTTTTTGCTCCTCTTCTTGCCCAAAGGAGGGAGAAAAAAGCACAAGCAAGTAGAGGCATAGAAAAATAGAGCAGACTTTTAAGACATATTTCCTCATCGCTCCCTTATCGGAAGAACTGATGAAATTCTTAAGTAAAATAAAGGACTTATCTTAAAAACTTAGAAATTTCTTTGACGCGTTGGGTCTCTTTTTTATGGCAGATGAGAAGGCCGTGGGGCGTGTCGACTACAATGAGATCTGACACACCTACCGTGGCTACCGTTTTATGAGGGACATCGACAAAACAATTTTTGGAATCAAGCTGAATCCAATGCTCTGCTCGACTATCACGCAAAGAAGAGAGTCCTTCCCAGCTTCCGATATCTGTCCATTGAAACGAGGCTTTTTGGACATACACATTCTTGGATCTCTCCATCACCGCATAGTCGATTGAAATCGCAGGAAATTTTTTATAGACAGAATTTAAATTTTTAGCGTTGAGTTTTTGTAGCCCTTCAAAAATAGAAGGTTCATGCTTTTTAAGTTCTTGAAGAATAGTTTTTGCTTTCCAGACAAACATCCCCCCATTCCAAAGATACCGTTTAGTTTTGAGCATTTGCTCGGCTCGTCTGAGATGAGGCTTTTCAGTAAATTTTTTAACGCGAAAGAGCGTCCCTTCTCTTCTTCCCATTTCAATATATCCATAGCCTGTTGCTGAATAGGTGGGACTTGTTCCAAATGTGACCAGAGCTAGAGGATTTTGTTCCACAAAGTGCACCGCCGATTTTAAATCTTGGATCAGCTTTTTCTTATTATCAATCCAATTGTCGGAAGGCAACACAACCATGATCGCTTCAGAATCTTTTTCAAAAATATTTTTTGCTGCCCAACCAATACAAGGAGCGGTATTTCTCATCATCGGCTCTAAAAGACAGTGTGAAGAATTTAAATAGGGCGCTTGTTTTTGCACCAAAGATTTAAAATTTTGATGCGTCACCACCCAAATGTTTTGTTTGTTGACCCTGTCCCAAGACAAAAGATTTTCAAGCGTTAACTGAAACATTGATTTCTTAGGATGAATCAGGGGTAAAAATTGCTTGGGACGATGCGGAGTACTGAGCGGCCAAAAGCGAGTGCCCACACCTCCAGCCATGAGAACTGGATAAATCATTTAAATACGACCATAGCGATCTTTGAGACGGACCACATCTTCTAAGTGGGGGGTTGATACTTCAAAAATTTCTGAATCTTCAAGCGCTTTAAAACGATGCCGGGTTCCTGGAGGAATATGTAAATTTTGCCCCTGGCTTAAAACAACTGTTTCATCTCTAATTTCAACTTCGAGTTTTCCTTGAGCTACGTAAATCGACTCTTCTTTTTGCTCATGATATTGAAGCGAGAGCTCCTCACCTTTAGAAATAACTAAAATTTTGCCCACATAATCTTTTGTGCGAGCAAATAAAAGCTCATGCCCCCATGGCTTTTTAGTTTTTTGTACTTTCATCTAGATGAGCCCCTCGAATAAAATAAGAAGAAATCACTTTTTTCTTTTGAAGCAGCGTTGCATAGGTACGTGCCTTTTCTTTGTTTTTAAAAAATCCTAAATCCACAAAGTGCCACAGCCTATTTTCAACGGTTGCCTCTCGTAAAGAAATGGAGGGAAAGCCCAGAGACTGGAGTCTTTCTTTTTCTTTCTGAGCCTCTTCAGGGGTTTCAAAAAGTGCCACTTGAATAGTAAATCCATTTAAAGGAAGTGGCGATGGCTTTTGATCGACTACAGTTGGCAGAGATTCCTCGCTAACGCTCGGAATGACAGATGGCTCTAAAACCATTTTTGGAGATTCTCTCCCAATAAAAATTCCTAAGCTAAAAACAATGAGAGATACCCCAACAAGCATCACAAAAATGCGTACAATTTCTTTTCGTTTAAATTGTATTTCTTGAGATTCTGGCACCATTTCCTCCTTATAACGGACGGAAATCCGACCGTCAATTTTTAAAAAAATCAAAATTCTTCAATAAAAACAAGCCCTCGATTTGGCACGCCGTTTGCTTATAAGCCTACCTCAGGAGGTGTCCAATGAAACACTCAAAAGGACAAGGGATGGTGGAATACATTATTCTTGTTGCCATCATTGCCGTTGCATCGCTGGGAATCGTAAAAATTCTCGGCAGTACAGTTACTCGAAAACTTACACAGATCACCTATGCTCTGCAAGGAAAAGCGCCTGACGCCAGAAGCGCAGATGCTCCCAAAGTTGAGAGAAAGCACTGGGAAAAAAGAGATATGGATGATTTTTATGAGTCAGCTGAAGAGTAAAAATCCTAGGCCTAAAAATGAGGGGCAAGCGCTCATTGAATCTCTTTTCATCTTGCCCCTCTTTTTAGCGCTTCTGTTTTTTGCCATTCAAATTTCTTTTGTAACGATTTCTAAAAGACTCGTGACCTGGGCTTGTTTTACTTTGACCCGTGAGCTCTTGCCTCTTTCGCCACCCCATACGCCTCCGAAATCTATGCCATACGCTTCGGCCTACCGTATTCTTTCAAAAATCCCTTTTAAAAAAATGCCCCCTTTCATTGAGGCCCATGATTTTAAAACAGAAGTTTCTGTCACTATTTCTCAAACTATTTATCTTTGGAATATACCCCATGATCTTAAAAATAAAATCACACTCTATCGATAAGCATTTGGATACTGGCGGCCAAGCCGTAATTCTCCTTGTGGTAACCCTCCCCTTATTCCTGATTCTTATTTTTGAAACTCTCCACTTTTCTCGTGTCATCGAACGAAAAATTATGCTTCAAAATGGAGTTGATGCTTCTTTAATGACAGGCATTGAAATTTTAGCCCAAGGGCTCAATCAGATCAGCAATCTTAACCGAAAGCTCATTCATCTTCACGCCCTTCTCTTATTGGCGCAGGCAGGAAAACCTGTCTCAGCTGGAGCATCGGTTTTAACCGAAGCTATTTTACGCAAAATGATTCAAGCCGTAGCCCTAAGACAAGATTTTATTAAAAAAAGCACCCCTCTTTTAGCGCTTGAAAAAGCCATGGTGATTGCTCGAAAAAATAAAACACCCCACATGGTCTTTACTCCTCCTCTTTTTCATTACGCCATTCAAAGAAAGCCACCCCAGAATGGGCTTCCAAGCCCCTATGAATTTTCTCCAAATTTTTCCCAGGGTCTCAGACCCCAATCCAAAGACTGGAATACTCGGGGCTTTTTATATCGAGGCTCCTATCGGGCTAAAGCCAGAGCTTATTTGTCGGGCCATGACTTATACACCAGCCAGTGGAAAGGAATTTTAAGTGAATAACAAAGGGATGGCTATCATCGAAATGAGTTTTGTCTTGGCGCTCCTAATTGCCTCTCTTGGCTTTCTAGAAATGATTGGGCAAGGATGGACACATCGCATGGAAGCTCGTCTGTGCAGTCGGTATGTTTCAACCTTTTATTTTAGGCATCAGTCGCTCCCCTCTTTATATCGACTCAAAGAAAATTTTGGGTTACAAGATTCCACAAATCTTGCCATCCAAAATCATGAAACCGTAAGCATTGAATTCCATCCCATTCTTAAAAAAATGATCTTAAAAATCAATATGAGCTTTTATTTATGGACAAAATATTTTTAAAAACTCTCTTTACTCGCATTCGTGCTAAAAATCCCAAAGAGCTCAAAGGCCTCTTTTGTGCTCTCATCTTGGCTTTGCTCACCACACTGCTTTTTCAACTCTATTTAAAAAAATTTGAAAGAGAGCTTTTGACAGTTAATAGTGACAGTGATATATTAAGAAACATCTGTAAAGACTTAAAATGAAAAGACTTTTTATCATAGTTTTAAATATATGCTTTCTGGCCCAGACCTCTTGGGCTGTCATCACTCCTCCAGTTTCTCAAGAAGCATTAACGCAAGCCTTTGAAAACTTTTTACAAGGAAAAGAACTCTATTACGAACTTTCTTTCGATCAATCTCTTTCAAAACTTAAAAAAGCCCAAACGCTTTATTACCAAAATCTATCTTCCATCACCAAAGGAGAAGAGCTTTTTGATAGCCATCTGTATGCAGCCCTTTGCTACTTTTCCCAAAAAGAAAAAGATCTCGCCAAAGATGAGATACGCAAAGCCTATCGGTTGAATCCCAAAAGGACACTGGATCCCAAAGTTTTTTCTCCAGAATTTATTCAGTTTTTTATTCAAGCCTCTGGTTCTTTTAAAAATATCCCCAAAGGAAAACTAGAGGTCCACTCTACCCCTTCATTCGCAAAAGTTTGGGTCAATGGTTTTGAAATGGGGCTCACCCCTCTCATCATTCGAGATTGGCCTCAGGGGGAGCATGCCATTCGCGTCATCCTAGAAGATCACAAAGAATGGATGGCTACGATCACGGTGATTGAAAACAAAACTCAGAAGATCTCTGCACAACTGGTTCCTTATACAGGCCCTGAACAGTGGCTCACGAAAAAATCACTTTCAAAAGCCCAGCCTTCACTTGAAACACAAAGATTTTTAGACGCGATGAATAAGCCGACTGAAGAGCCTTCAAGCTGGACAAGCTCTGTTTGGTTTTGGTCTTTAGCAGCAGTAGCTGCAGCTGGTGGAGCTACTTATGCGGTTCTTCAATCTCAAAATAAGAGCACACAAGAACAACAGCCACAAAGTAGTCCTGCTATTACCGTTAACTTACCTTAATTATTTAGGCGGATTGTAATAAACTTTGATCCAATCGATATCAACTTGGGTATCCATATCCTCATTGTCATCTCGAGCAATCCCGATTTGAAACGTAAACCCACTCAACACACTGTCCCATGTTTCCACACGCCAGCTATCCTCTATAACTCTCTCCCAATCATATTCTTTTTTATCGACAAAGAGCCAGCCTTCGGCACTCTGTCCGCGCTTAGCACGCCATCTTACTTCTATCCGATCAATGGGATAATTGAGTAACTCAAGCTCAAGGGTTCGCGCCCCTTCTCTTAAAGGAGAACCTATACTATTCCCTTCGTAGGTCAAAACCACCTGCGTTACATCATCATAGGCATAAGAAATAGAAAATGGACTAGATAAAAGACCCAAAATAAGCACAAGGACAATAAGACAAAGATTTTTTTTCATAACACAACCTCCCTTTTATACTCTCAGCATTACCTAGAAATTCTGCCTCTGTCAAAAACATAATATCACCCAAATTGACGACGGCGGATGATCGTGGTAAATGGGGAGCACTTTCATGAAATTTCAAGCCCTACATAGATCCATTAACCTATCGATACTCTTAATCTTTTTGGTTGGATGTTCTCAAACACCCACCCCTCCAAAAATTTCTTTAAATCAACCTTTAGACACTCCTCAAACCAATAAAATTTTTAGTACTTCCGGCATTGCCATCCCAGAGCCCTGTAAAGGGATTAAAATTGTGGGGGAACTCACCCTCTTTGAATTTGAAAAGTTCTTCCACTGCCTCAACCAAAAAGGGGGGCTAGAGGGATTAAAACCTTTGGTTTTAGGAAATCCCGAAAACACAGCTCTTTTTACAAAGCTCTATAATGAAAATTTTGGAGCTAACCCCACAGCTCGCAAAGAAACCCTAGAGCTGATTCATCGCTTAGATGAAAACCAAGGGCTCTCCGATCTTTTAAAAGTCATGACTCTTTTTATTACAGAATTTATTGATACCCCAGATTTTAACCAAAGCTTAAAGCCTCTGCTCACTGATATCCTTGCAGATGATATCAACATGCTTTCTCTTTTAAAATCCATCGTTACCTACCGCGATTTTGGAAAACTTAAAGCCCTTATAAAAGATACCCTTCAGGATGATCGTTTGGGTGATAACCTATATTCATTCAGCACTTTTTTAAAATATAGAGACACCGCAGGGCAAACAGGCTCTCAAAACCTTGTTACTTTTTTAAAAAATGCCCTTCCTCTTTCTAAATCTCCTTTAACAACACAAACTTTTAACATGGAAGATGCCTATCAGCTAGCTAGAGCTGAAATCCCTCGAAGTTTATTAAGGACCCTTTATGAACTGGAAGAAAAAAATAAACTTGAAACACTCCATCAACTTCTGTTTGATCTTTCACATCGTAGAACAGCAACCATACTCACAGAAGAAAGACTCCAAGCTCTTTCTAATCCCAATTCTTCTCTCTCTGC
>JACPSU010000144.1 GCA_016193105.1 Deltaproteobacteria bacterium
AACCATTGTGTAAAGTGTTCTCTCCCCTTTGAAACTTTAGAAGGAGCTATTTCTTTTTCTCTAGCTTTGGGGGGTATTGTTTGTTTTCAATGTCTGGGGGGAGAAGATAGGACCAGTCGGGTTGTCTCAAAAGAAGTGCTCAGGTATTTCGATCAGATGATGGCCCCCAAAAAAGATCCTCCTATTTCTTTGCCCTTTCTTCGAGAAATAAAGACATTTTTACCTTCTTTTTTGTTTTATCAACTTGGGAAAGAACTAAAGTCCTATACGTTTATTGAACAAGTGGTGGGTGATGAGTTACTGGCGAATAACCCACTGAACGGCCTCTAAAATATGAGGAGCAATAAAATCAGGTTGATCTGTGGGTTTAGTGAGTAATTTTAGAGTTTGTTGACCAGCGCCTGTCAGAACCAAGATCGTTTTACAGCCAGCCGCTTTTCCAGCATGGATATCAAATTCTCGATCTCCAATAACAAATGATTTTTTTAAATTAATGTTGTGTTCTTTAACTGCTTGGTGAAACATGCCGAGTTTTGGCTTTCGACACGGGCATTGATCCTCGGGATGATGAGGGCAGTAATAAATAGAATCTAGAAGAGCTTTTCGTTTTGCTAAATTTTGTTTTAAGGCAGAGTTAATCTGTTGGAGCTCTTGTTCTTCAAGTAATCCTCGTCCTACGCAAGATTGATTGGTGACGACAATAGCTTTGAATCCATTCTTATTTAAAAGCTGGATTGCCTCAAAAGACTCATCAAAGATTTTGAGCTTTTTTAGGTCTAAGAGGTAGTTGGGCTCCTCATGGTTGATGGTGCCATCACGATCTAGAAACACAGCTTTCATGCAGCCACACCATAATTTAAATATGTGTTAAAGTCAATTTGGAGCACATTGTTCCAATAAACCATTTGAAATTATAAAGATTCCATTATATGACCCTGGCTCAATGATGGTAAAGAAGTTCACGGTTTTTTTCACTTTATTTTTGTTTTTTTTATCAGTCCCTAGTTTTAGCAGCGCCGATAGAGTTGTTTTTGTCTATTGGAGCGGAGAAGCGCAGGGGATAAGTACAGATCTTTCTGCTGTCCAAGAGTTAAGACGCTTGGCCAATAGAGATTTAAATCCCCAAGCATCAACCATTACAACTGTTCTTTATTTTGATCCCTTTGATACAGATAGCGATGGCTCTCGTTTTCCCTGTCGCGAAGTGTATGTCGAAGGTCAATATCGATCCGATCTCTCTGTGAGGTTTTCAGAAGAAAAAAACTTTGGTAATGGTGCCTTCTTTAAAGAAGCCCTTGAGTTTTCTTCTCAGTTTGAAGGAGCTCAACGAATGGCGTTGCTTTCCGGACATGGTTCAAGTTGGAGGGGATTTGGCCATGACGAAGGAAAAGAGGCAGGGGCTGATTTTTTAACTGCTTTGGAATTGAAAGAGGCTTTTTTATCACTCCCAGAAGATAAGAGGGTTTTTGATCTGATTTGGTACTATACCTGCCTCATGAATAACTTAGAATATTTGTACGAACACCTGGAATTTTCAAAATTTGTTTTGGCCGGAGATGCGTCGTTGGTCAGCGATATTCAGTTGGACTCTTTATATACCTCAGATGCTCTGACCCCCAAAGAGTTAGCCATTGAAATTGCGAAGAGTAATTTTAAAGGGTCACTGGCAGACAATACCAATATGATTGTAACAGATATTTCAGAGCTAGAGCCTCTGGTTTTAGCGTTTAAACCTCTGACGCAGATTGTCTTAAACATGGGAGAAGAAGGAAAGTTGACCTCTAAAAGTTTAGCGGATCTTCAAGATCAAAGTCAGATTTTTAGAAGTCTCATCTCTTCAAGAGTGGAATATGATGTAGATCTTCTTAGATTTTTAACCCTTTTAAAGACTTTCGATTCTCAAGATGCAAGTGTGCAAAATATACTTTCCTCTCTTTTGGAAGCTCTTAGAAAAGTTATCCTTTATGCTCCCTTTGATGATTTTCAGCAGCTTGTGGCTGAAATAAAGGCATGGATCACGCTTCATGGCCCTGTGACTCAAGATGTTTTGGACCAGTGGCTTTGTGATCCAAGGCTGGGGCGAGATCGGCAAGCCTATAAGGGGAATGTTACCGCCCAAGTCTTTAATGAGCGTGTTGTCGGAGATTTACCTTTGAATTCTCCACGAAAATATACCAATAACCATGATGCAACCTTTGATTTGATCTGGGAATTTAGGCGGCGCTTACATGGAGAATTTAAACCTAAAGAATATCTTTCCTTCTTTTTCCCCTCTGATACAAAACTCAGTGAAATGAAATTAAAGGGGAATGAAATTGAAGTTGTGCAACTTCCTTTTTATAAAGAGTTAGAATTTTCACGCCTGACAGGGTGGGGGAAAGTGATTGAACAAAGGTTGCCTCAAAATAAAGTCAAATGGCTCAAAGAATTTAAGGGATCTACGCAAGATCGCAAGAACCAGGAAGATCGAAGGGGATTCCATGATCAGGGGTTATAAATTTGTCATCCCCGCAAAAGCGGGGATCTTTCTTCTTCTTCTTCTTCTGATGATCATAGGATGCGAGGATCTTTCGAGTCCTATGATGGGCAATAGTTTTATTCGGGACTTCCTTTTAAAAATAAATCATTTGGGAGGGGAAAGTTTATCGGCAGAAGAAGATGAAGAATTTGTTGGTGCCATTAAACAAGCTAAAGAGTGGGGAGAAGAGGTCAATAGCTGGTTACAGCAAAAAGATGAGAAGAAAGAAGTAGGTATTTTTGAGATCGAAAAAAAGTGGCAAGGCCTTTTATCTTTTAGGGCTTTAGATGATCATCCTAAAAGAAATTTATTAAATTTAGCCCTGTTGGCCTATCTCTCTCATTTAAAGGGCTTAGAGATTTTATTTTTTCCTGAAGATAAAGATCGAAAGATTTATGAGCTTCAGATGGTTGCAAAATCTTTTGTAGCTTTAAGTGACGCTCTTCTTCAAAGTTCGGAAGGTGCTACAGATGTTGGTGCGGCTACTCGTGAACTTCGACAGTCTTTGAATATAGCCATGATCGATGTGCGCTATTGGCCCAGTCGTTTAAGTTTAGACAGGCAAGAATATTATCGGCAGTGGTGGGCTCTATTTAAAAAGGGAGATGTGGAAGGCTATTATGGGCAATATTTTAATCGAATCCTGATGCTGAAAGATCGTATTTTTAATATTCGTATTTTGGTGGATGACAAGGGACAAATCTATCGCCCTGAAAGCATTAAAAACGATTTTAACCAAGACTATGATCTGGGGTGGCAAACCGATTTAGAGATGGCTGATCTTCAAATTAAAC
This sequence comes from Deltaproteobacteria bacterium, assembly GCA_016193105.1. Lineage (GTDB taxonomy): Bacteria > Bdellovibrionota > JACOXK01 > 2-02-FULL-40-11 > 2-02-FULL-40-11 > JACPST01. The sequence continues at coordinate 3,313 of JACPSU010000144.1, forward strand.
ATTTTCTGTGGATTCGAAATGAACTTGAAGTGATAAAGGAGAATCTTGCCCAAGATCAAGCCTCTTTAGATGAGATGGGCCAAGCCTATGAGCCGGATATGTTGATGATGATGATAGACCGTATGATTCTAAAATATGGGAAATCACTGCTCAGTGATTTGAAATGGGCGATGCTTGAGGAAGTAAAAGCGAATGGGGGTGAAAAGCTTAAAAAGAAAATTTTGAAAGAAAACGAACCCCATTGGCTCAGTCAAGAAAATCATTCAAGCTTTATACAACTGATTTCAGCCTATGAGGCGGAAGTTGAGCAAAAGAAAGATTTTTTAAGAGAGGGGATTTTGCTTAAAGCATCTTTTTCTTTCGATCGCTTAGTTAAGACCGTTTCCCGCTATGAAGAAGTTGTTCGAGGTCATAGACGTTCTCCTCTTTTTGTTTTAGAAGATCGCCCCCAGTGGCAGACTTTATGGAAGGTCGTTTACTAAATATGGTTGAGCAACTTATTATTCAAAAAAAATTGGCTGAAAAATTTTCAGAGATAAAATTAAAAAACCCGTCCTACTCGATTCGGGCTTTTTCTAAAAAAGCGGGGGTCAGCTCTTCTGCGCTATCGGAGATCTTAAATGGGAAGAGAAAAGTTTCAGTAAAAATTGTAAAACGAATTTCAGACCGACTCTGTTTTTCTCCCAAAGAGACAAAAGTTCTACTTAATTTGTTTCCTAAGAACAAATTAAAGGAAAGTGAAAATGCTGCCTATGCGAAAGAATTTATTCAATTAGGGATGGATCAATTTCATGTCATTTCAGATTGGTATCACTTTGCACTTCTTTCTTTGTCTGAGACGTCTGGCTATAAAGATGATCCGATGTGGTTGGCACATCGTTTAGGAGTGAGTAGTAAAAAAATAAAAATGGCTTTGGAAAGATTGCAACGATTAAACATGATGAGGCGAGATCGGCAGGGAATTCTTCGGGCTTCGGGAGAAGAGTTTTCAACAACAGATGGCGTTTCAAGTGTCTCTATTCGAAAAAGCCATTCTCAAAACTTAGAGCTAGCCCAGAGATCTCTAGATCACGATGAGATGGCGATGAGAGATTTTACAGCCATGACGATGGCCATTGATCCGGAGAAGCTTGGGGAGGCCAGAAAAATGATTCGTGAATTTCGTGATAAGCTTTGCACCTATTTAGAGTCCGGTACAAAGAAAGAAATCTATAAGCTCTGTGTTCAGCTTTTTCCGTTATCTCACCAGGAGAAGAGTCTATGAAAAAAGTTATCTTTTTTGTGTTTATGGTTGGTTTTTCTTTTTCTCAAGCCGGGTGGAGTGGCCATGCAGAAGGCAATGGTGGAGAAACAGATACTCAAGATAGTGTGCGAGAATTTATAGAAGTGACAGATCTAGTGATTGCCGATTTAAATTCTTGGGCAAAAGACGATTTTCCTGAGATTGCTGCAGAAAAACTTCTAGAGCTTAAGAGCCTGACTAAAATTTATGCCAGAACACGCGTAGAAAGAAACGGTGAAGAGGTGGATGCTAAAAATTATTCTGCAACAGAGTCAGAGCCTGCTTGGATTGAATTTTCTACTGTGCGGTGGGAGGCCAAAAATATTTTAGAGAAAAAAGCATTGGTCTTTCATGAGTTTTGTGGGGTTGCACAGCTTGAAGAAAATCGCGATCAATTTTCAGATTACAATATATCGGCTCGTTATAAAGATAGCCTCTTAGAACGAGATTGTGAAACAGAGAAGTTTAGAGAGGGGCTTCGTATACACGTAAGAAATGTAGGAGAGGCAGCCTTAAGTATTTTAAATCCGGACACAACCGTTGCGGTTCAGAAAGTGCAAGAGATTCAAAACAGTGATCTTTATAAAACCGCGACCAATACTCGACAAAAGAAACATTGGTGGCAAAGTGCCAGAGTTTCAAAAGAGGAGCAAATTCGGGCGACGATGGAGCTCTCTGAAAAGTTAAGTGTTTTAGCTTGGATGGGAGA
>JACPSU010000128.1 GCA_016193105.1 Deltaproteobacteria bacterium
TTAGCCCCCACTTCATCACAAATCTCTCGAAACTTAGCAAAATCAATCATACGTGAATAAGCGGAAGCTCCAGCCACAATCATTTTAGGACGATGCTTCTTGGCTAGATCACGCACTTGATCATAATCAATAAGATAAGTGTCTTTGCGAACTCCATAAGAAAAGACCTGAAAAAACATCCCAGAAAAATTAAGTTTCATTCCATGGGTAAGATGTCCCCCATGACTTAAATCCATTCCTAAAATCGTATCTCCAGGCTTAAGACACGACAGATACACTGCCATATTGGCTTGAGAACCTGAATGAGGCTGGACATTCACAGCATCTCCACCAAAAAGTTTTAAGGCGCGCTCTTGAGCCAACCGCTCTGCAATATCCACATTCTCACATCCTCCATAGTAACGTTTACCAGGATACCCTTCGGCATATTTATTGGTCAGCACAGAACCTTGAGCTTCAAGCACGGCTTGGGAAACGTAATTTTCAGACGCAATCAGCTCTAATTTATATTCTTGGCGTTTGAGTTCTTGTTGAATCGCTGCGTAAATTTCTGGATCACCTTTTTGAAGAGCACTCATTTTTTTCCTTTCAACTCACGTTCGATGGCTTGAATTTTTTTAAGTCGCACTTCATGCCGGCCACCTTCAAAAGAAGTTTCTAGCCATGTCTGCACAATGTCAAAGGCTTTTTTTTCATCGATTAAATCTCCTGATAAACACAAAATATTGGAATCATTATGTTGCCGAGTAAGCGCCGCCACTTTGGTATCCCATACTAAAGAGGCTCGAATTCCAGGAAATTTATTGGCTGCAATGGACATCCCCACTCCACTGCCACAGATTAAAATCCCCAGGTCACATTCTCTTTGAGATACTTTTTGTGCCACTTCCTTGGCATAATCTGGATAATCAACACGTTCTTCTGAATCCGATCCTACATTGATAAAAGTGATGTGGGAAAATTTTTGAAGAATTTTTTTCTTAAGATGAAGACCCCGATGGTCATTGCCAATTGCAATTTTCATGAGAACCGCTTAAAAATAAGAACTGCGTTCGTTCCACCAAAACCAAAAGAATTTGAAAGAGCAACTTCTATTTTTTTGCTGCGAGCTTCATGCGGCGTATAATCTAAATCACATTGAGGATCGGGCTCATCTAAGTTAATCGTTGGAGGAATCACTTGATTTTTTAAAGCTAGAATTGAAAAAAGTGCCTCACTACTTCCAGAAGCTCCCAACATATGCCCTGTCATAGATTTTGTAGAACTTATAGAAACTTTTTTAGCATGGTCTTCAAAAACAGTTTTAATCGCACATGTTTCTGCAACATCTCCAGCATCCGTAGATGTCCCATGGGCATTAATATACCCAATGTCTGATGGGCGAAGTTTTGCATCATCGATTGCAAGCTTCATACATCGAGCAGCCCCTTCTCCGCTAGGCGAAGGATTGGTAATATGAGAGGCATCACTGTTTAACCCATACCCCACAATTTCTGCATAAATAGAGGCTCCTCGTTTTTTTGAAAATTCTAATTCTTCTAACACAACCACCCCAGCCCCTTCGGCCATGACAAATCCATCTCTATTTTTGTCAAACGGCCGAGATGCTTTTTGAGGCTCATGGTTTCGGGTAGACAAAGCTCTCATCGCAGCAAATCCTCCCACTCCAAGTTCACAAACAGCAGCCTCTGCGCCACCGGCCACCATCACATCGGCCCGACCTTCTTGAATGTGACGAAAGGCATCTCCAATCGCATGAGCTCCGGTCGAACACGCAGTTACAACACACGAATTGGGCCCCTTCATCCCATACTTAATGGAAACATATCCAGAAATCAGATTTGAAATGGCTTGAAGAATAAAAAAGGGGCTAATGCCACTTGCTCCTTTTTCTAAAAATATTTTATAACTCTTTTGAAGACTTTGAATGCCTCCAATACCTGAGCCAATTAAAACTCCAATGCGCTCTGAATTTTGAAATGGAACTTCCAAATGGGCATCTTCAACCGCCATTTGAGCTGCCGCTAGCCCATACTGAGTAAAAAGATCCATCCGTCGGCTTTCACGATGAGGGATAAAGGACTCTGATTGAAAGTTTTTGACTTCTCCTGCAATTTGGACAGAAAATGTAGAACAATCAAACTTTGTGATACGATCGATTCCCGATCGTCCTTCGATGAGATTTTTCCAGTTTGATTCAACACCGATACCCAGTGGAGACAAAATCCCCATGCCTGTGACGACAACGCGTCTACGATTTAAAGGCATGGTATTGTGTTAGGCTTTCGCAGAACGTTCTTGGACGTATTTTACAACATCTCCAACAGTTCTAATTTTTTCAGCATCTTCGTCTGGAATTTCACAGCCAAATTCTTCTTCCATCGCCATCACAAGTTCAACCAAATCCAAAGAATCGGCTCCTAAGTCTTCGACAAAGGCAGAAGTCAATTTCAGATTCTTCCCATCTGCGCCCAACTGTTCTACGATAATGCCTTTAACTCTTTCTTCTGTTGTTGCCATTTTTTCTTCTCCTTTCAGGGGCGAACCCCTTCACATGTAAAGTCCACCATTTACTCCAAGCACTTGGCCAGTCATATATTTGGCCTGATCTGAAGCTAAGAAGACTACCAAATGAGCTATGTCTTCGCAAGTCCCAAAAGATCCCAATGGAATATTTTTGCAAATTTCTGCCTGAAGCTCTGGATTTAAAGACTGCGTCATATCCGTTTGAATAAAACCTGGTGAAACTGCATTCACTGTAATACTTCGACTCCCCAATTCTTTAGCTAAACTTTTGGTAAACCCAATCACCCCTGCTTTAGATGCTGAATAATTGGTCTGCCCAGGATTTCCCATTTCTCCTGAAAGAGAGGCAATATTTACCATTCTGCCTCGTCTTTGTTTGAGCATAAATTTAGCTGCTACTTTTGAACAATTAAAGACTCCTTTTAAATTGGTGTTCATAACCTCATCCCATTCAGACTCTTTCATTCTCAAAAGTAAATTGTCTTTTGTAATTCCTGCATTATTGACCAAAATATCAAGCGTTTTGGTTGCCTGAACAAGCTGAGTTATTTCTTTTTCAACCGCTTCGTAAGATGATGTATCAAAAGGAACAAGGCAATGAGGATTTGTAGAAACTTTTTTAAGTTCACTAAGAACAGACTCGGCTTTGGCACTATTTTTTTGAAAATTTACGCACACCGTTGCTCCTTCTCGTGCAAGCTCTAACGCAATGGCTCGTCCAATCCCACGAGAAGCACCGGTCACTAATGCTACTTTATTGTTTAATAACATTTTTAATATCTTCCGAAGTTTGAAGGTTAAAAGTTTTAACGTCTTTATTAATTCTACGCAGTAACCCTGTCAAGACTTTCCCAGGTCCAATCTCAATGGCTAACCTCATTTCGTATTTTGAAAGCTGCTGCATCGACTCTTCCCACCGAACAGGATTTGGAATTTGACGAACTAAGAGATCTCGAATGGGCTCATTATCCCCTGAATAAATTTGGGCATCTACATTGGCTATATAAGGAACTTTAAGGGGCGAAAAAGAAACCATTTCTAAAATCTCTGCCATTTTTTGGGCGGCAGGTTCCATGAGGCTACAATGAAAAGGGGCACTCACTTCTAAAAGAAGCGCTCTTTTTATTCCTTTCTGAGGAGCCATCTCCACACAGAGTTGAACTGCATCCTTTGTTCCTGCCACAACCACTTGGCCGGCTCCATTAAAATTAGCGGGAGAAACAATCTCTTCTTTTTTATCTTCTTTATAAAATTTTTGGGTTACTTCTTCACACAGTTCTTGAGCTACTTTTGCTTCTACTCCTAAAAGCGCAGCCATGGCTCCCTTGCCCACAGGAACGGCTGATTGCATAGCCTGGCCTCGAACTCTCACCAGCTGCAGAGCTTTTGAAAAAGGAAGAGCTTCGGCAATAACAAGCGCTGAATATTCCCCAAGACTATGTCCCGCGACTAAAGAAGGTTTAAAATCTGTCTCAGCTCTCAAAACATGATAGGCTGCGACACTGACGGTTAAAAGAGCAGGTTGAGTATTAGCCGTTAATTTTAAGTCAGATTCAGGGCCCTCAAAACAGAGCTTTCGAAGTTTTATTTTTAAAGCATCTTCTGCTTCTTCAAAAACCAATCGCGCCTTTGAAAAATTGTCATGGAGATCTTTTCCCATCCCCACGTATTGAGAACCTTGTCCTGGAAATAAAAAAATTTTCTTTGCCATATTTCTACCACTGCCTACCATTGAATAAGAGCAGATCCCCATGCAAACCCGGCCCCAAAGGTTGCAATTAAAAGAAGATCTCCTTTTTGAAGCCTTCCTTGTTTGACAGCCTCATCTAATGCAATGGGGATAGAAGCTCCTGAGGTATTTCCATATTTATCAACATTTGTAAAAATTTTTTCTTCTGGGCACTTCAAACGCTTGGCAATGGCCTCAATAATACGACTATTGGCTTGATGCGGAATAAAAAGATCAATATCATCGATTGTCTTATGGGCTTTTTCAAGAGCAAGCTTTGAAGCTTGAGCCATCGACTCAATGGCTTGCCGAAACACTTGCTTCCCATCCATTTCTACCCACTGATCAGGAATTCCAAGCAATGAATGCAAAGATCCATCTGAAAAAAGATGCGTTGATAAAATTATTTTTTCATCTCGCTCAGCTGGCCCAAATACCGCTGCCCCAGCTCCGTCTCCAAAAAGAATACAGGTTGAACGATCTTTCCAATTTAAAACCTTAGACATCACTTCCGTTCCCACCACTAAAATCCGATTCATGGCCCCCGTTTTAATATACTGATCCGCAATAGACATTCCGTAAACAAATCCCGAACAAGCCACCCCAATGTCATAGACCGCTGCTTTTTTGGCTTGGGTCGCCGACCCTTGCAACTTATCTTGCAACAAACAAGCTGTCGATGGAAGACGCTTCTCTGGCGTGAGCGTAGCTACAATAATCATATCTAAGTCATTAGGAGTCAGTGCTGCATCGTCCAGCGCTTTTAAAGAA
>JACPSU010000129.1 GCA_016193105.1 Deltaproteobacteria bacterium
GGATCTGATCTTGTCATTGCCTCCTATACTCACCAGCCCTATCACTTTCGTCCCGAAGTAGGCTCTCTTGCAGACTATGGAATTACGCATGTCATGATTCAAGCCATTTACCAAGCTGTTGAACAAAAGATTCATACCTCTAGGAGATTATGGCAAAATAAAAAAATTGCTCTGGAGACTGTGAATCAATTTTTTAAAGACGCGGGGCTTGCTGACTCCAAACGCGCAGAGCTTTGTGCGCTCCTAGAAGAAAAATTGCAATTTAATAAAGATACAGACTATGTTTTCATTCATCCTTTGCCCAATGACTATCGGCTTTTTATGAGTGATCATTTTAATCTTTCCGAAAAATATATGATCCGAATGGTTAAAAGTGGCTTTAAGGCTGGAATTTACCACCTAAGAGACTATGAATTTCATGAATAGAGGGGATATACTATATCGATGAAAGTTGCGTTAGCTCAGATTAATCCCATCATAGGTGCTTTTGATAAAAACAGTGAAAAGATTTTATCTTTCACTCAGGAGGCCAAAAAACAAGGAGCCGATCTTGTTGTTTTTCCAGAGCTCTCTCTCGTGGGCTATCCGCCTCTAGATCTTTTAGATAAAGATCACTTTGTCGATAACAATCTCAAGGCCCTAAAAAATCTCCTCCCTCACATACGAGGCATTGCAATCTTGGTCGGTTCTGTAGATAAAAATACTCATAAAAGCGGGAAAAAACTTTTTAACTCTGCAGCCCTTATTTCTAATGGAAAAATTATTTCTAAACATGTGAAGTCTTTGCTCCCTAGCTATGATGTATTTGACGAAACCAGACATTTTGAACCCGCATCTTCTCACCACATTCAGCTAACCAGGCTCAACCGCACGCCGCTGGCTGTTTCTATTTGTGAGGACATTTGGAACGACAAAGATTTTTGGAAAAGACGCCTGTATACGTTTAATCCCCTTTCTGTTTTGTCTAAACATAAAAGTCTTTGCCTCATCAACCTTTCAGCCTCCCCCTTTTCCATGGGAAAACACAAGTTGCGTATGAGAATGTTGGAAAGTCTTTCTAAAAAATATAAAGTTCCTTCTATTTATGTAAACCAAGTTGGAAGTAACGACGAGTTGATCTTTGATGGCGGAAGTTTTGCCCTAAATTCTAAAGGAAAAATCATCGCTCAATGTAGAGATTTTGGAGAAGATTTAGCGCTGCTAGATTTAGACACTCAAGAAGGGACGCGCCATGAAATTTCTAACACAGACATGGAATCTATTTTTAAAGCATTGGTCCTGGGAATTCGAGATTATGTTCACAAATGTGGGTTTTCAAAAGTTTTACTGGGCTTGAGTGGGGGGATTGATTCTGCCCTCACGGCTGCTCTAGCTACCGAAGCTCTAGGGCCTGAAAATGTGATTGGTGTTTTGATGCCTTCTCGCTATTCCTCTGAAGGAAGTCTTAAGGACGCTCATGATTTAGTGAATAATTTAAAAATTAAATCTTTGACGATTCCAATTCATGAACTCTTTGAAACCTACTTAAAAAGCTTAACCCCTCTTTTCAAAAATGAGAACTCCAGCCTAACGGAAGAAAATTTACAGGCTCGCATTCGAGGAAATCTTTTGATGTCTCTTTCTAATCAATGGGGTGCTTTAGTACTGACAACGGGAAATAAATCGGAACTGGCTACGGGGTATTGCACCCTTTACGGAGATATGTCTGGGGGCCTTGCCGTTCTTTCTGATGTTCCCAAAACATTGGTGTATGACCTCTCTCGATACATCAATACACTTAAAAATGTCATTCCTCAAAATTCGATTACCAAGCCTCCTTCGGCAGAATTGCGACCCAACCAAACAGACCAAGACACGCTGCCTCCTTATTCTGAGCTAGATCAAATTCTTAAGGCCTATGTAGAAGAACATGCCCCCATTTCTACCATTAGCAAACGGGGATTCCCAGAATCTCTCGTCAGAGACATTGTCCAAAGAATCGATCGCAATGAATACAAGCGTCGCCAGGCGCCTCCAGGCCTTCGCATTACCCACAAAGCATTTGGCATCGGCCGCCGGCTTCCCATCACCCAACAATATCGCGAAGGGTCTCTGACCCAAGGGTCGCTGACCCAAAAGTGACGCTAAACGTCACTTGTTGAAAATATCAACGCCCAAAAAAATTCCCATATTATTAAAAAATAAGTCATTTCAATAGGTTATAGGCCCATCTTTTACGGCATCTAACTTGCAATACTAAGTCTCAAGGGTCGCTGACCCAAGAAGAGGTTTTGCTTGTGCTAAGAATCATCGTAAGAACAATCTTTTGGTTTAAAAATCTTCTCATGGGGATTTGTTGCCTAGGATTGGCCATTTATGGATTTTATTGGCTCAATTTCACCCCGACAGATCAACCCTTTGGTCTTTTTGAGCTTTTAGATGCTAGCCACGGCCCCAAGATTTCTCCAAAAACTTTAAAGAAACAAAGGCTAAGATTTCCAATGCCTTCAGCGGTTTCAGACAATGATATTTTGGCCTCAGAACATGATGAAGGAAGTGGAAAAATTAAAGAATTAAATTCTGATTTGATTGACACTATTCTTAAAGACAAAGGATATCGTGTTTCAGATGAGTTTTCTATCCCCCAAGATTTAAGAAAACGGGTAGAGTTTTGGTTTAAAATCTATACCACCTATACGATCTCCCATGCGGTGCTTCATGATAACGAACACCCTTGGATTATTTATGAAGTTGTAAATTTAAACTCTGTGTACAACAAATATAAGCTGGCTTCCCAACGAAACATGGCTAAAGCAGAGATGATCCGAAATGCCCGCTACACTTATAAAAATATTTTAGATAAACTTGCCAAGAGATCTAATTACATTCTTCTATCGAAAGAAGAAAAAAGAATTTATGATCTTTTTAAAGATATCCCTGGCCCCAGAAATCAAGTTTTTGCGAATGCTAAAAACGACATTCGGTTGCAACTAGGCCAAAAAGATTCTCTTCTTTACGGAATCAAACAATCCGGCCGTTATTTAAAAACAATGGAATCTATCTTTGGAAAAAATGATTTACCTCTGGAGCTGACTCGAATTCCATTTCTAGAATCTTCCTTTAATCTCAACGCCTACTCCAAAGATGGGGCTTCTGGCATTTGGCAATTTATGTCTAAAACAGGAAAAGTATTTTTAACGGTTTCCTACGCTCAAGGCATCGATGAACGAAATCACCCCCTCAAAGCCACAGAAGCTGCTGCTCGCTTACTCAAACAAAATTACCAAGTATTAAAAAATTGGCCTTTGGCGGTTACCGCTTATAACCACGGACCTGGGGGGCTTTTGAAAGGTGCAAAAAAGGTAGGAAGCCGAAATTTAAATGATTTGATTGAAAGATATCGTGATCCCTACTTTGCGTTTGCTTCCAAAAATTTTTATAGCTGCTTTTTAGCTGTGGTTCATGCGGAGCGTTATCAAGACAAAGTCTTCGGATATGTCGAGAAAGAAAACCATTTAGAGCATGAAGACATCGACATTAAATATTCCATGAGAGTAAAATACATTATGGAACTTTGCGGGCTGACTCAAAAAGAAATTAAACTTTACAATCCTGATTTACGAAGCAAAGTACTCAATTCACAAACCTATCTTCCTGAAGGCTACCTCCTAAAACTTCCGAAAGGAAAAAGAAAACCTCTATTGGCCTTTTATGAGGAAGTCGCAGAGACAAATCGAATTTTAGATGAGATGTTGGGCGAAGAAGAATAACTAAAGTTCAATCGTTATGTAGTGCATCACACCCGGAGAAAGCGTAACAACTTGCGTGCTGAGCAACTGACCGTTTTGATAAATATGAAGCTTATGTTTTCCGGGACTTGTATTCCAAAGTAAAAACTTCCCATTTTCTGTCGTTGAAAAAAGAGTTGTATCTGGAACAGAAATAAACTCTAAATTTCTTTCATAAAAAACTTTTTCAACACTTAGCACAGTTACCACAGCTCGAGAGAGTGGGACTCCCTGCTTTAAGACGGTTGCAAAAAGAACAGAGCGAGAAGGATCTCTTCCCCCCAAAAGAAGATCATATCCTTGAGTAAATTTGGTTAGCGGGGGGAGTACAAATACTTGACGAGTTTTCTTCTGAAGAATTTGAATAGGGACCTGGATCGTTGCAAACCCTTCTTTTTCAAAAATAAGATGATATGA
>JACPSU010000030.1 GCA_016193105.1 Deltaproteobacteria bacterium
AGAATGGAAACAAAATCTTAGATCCAAGTTCTGATTTTGTAAAAGAAACGGACTGGAGGGTTGAAAGAATTTTGCTATTATTATTGAGAAATGTTTTTCGAGCTGAAAAAAGTTCTAGGGAAGAAAAAGGGGTGTAGTTTAGAAAAATAGAACTTCCATGAAAGTTATTTTCTCCATTCAATTGAACCTTTTTTGAGTGAAAATACTCTTCTTGATAGCCTGCTGTAAGAGATCCTTTAGAATTGGGTTCAGCGGTAGAAACATGGGGGCCCCCATAGGCTGCGTGGCATACCAAAACCATTAAAATAAGGGGTATAAATGATATGGAAATTTTACGCATTTTGAACACCTTCTTTTCTACCCTTTAATATAGCAAGGACTGTGCCAGACAAGGATTTGATAGTAACCTATTGAAATAATTAGTATTTTTATGATTAGCCTTAGAGCACCCCAAGATAGAGAATGTTCACAACTTAATCATCTGAACAAAAAAAGTCATTGCAAATTCCAGGATTCACCCTTATTTTAGGCGCTCCCTATGTTTGACTTTGCCCGCCATATGCATCGTCTTATTGAAGATATCGCTCAAAAAGTTCCTCTTTTTTCTCATATTGAGTCTCGCCGAATTTTGGTGAGTTGTGCTGATGCCAGGTCTCAAGAGGAGTATGGAACCTGGGCTCAAATTTATCCCATGAAATATGAGAATGGTCATTACTCCATCCGAGAACGACAAGGATCTAAAATTTATTTATTTAAAACGGATCGTTTAAAAATGGGGCGGACAGAAATCTTATATATTATTTATTTTTTAATGCCGCGCTTTCAAAATCTTTCTTATTTTCAAAAGCTGGAAACCATTTTTCATGAACTCTATCATATGAGTTCAGAATTTGATGGAAAATTAAGAGTGATGCATCCCAGGTTTATTTTTCATGGACTTTCCATTAAAGAGTACGATCGAAATATTCGGTATTGGGTGCGCTACTATTTAAATTCTAAACCCAGTTTTTTTAGGAACAAGTTCTTAGAATATTCCTTTCGAGAGTTAGAGAGCCAATTTGGTAAAGTGGATCTGGCCTATATTCCTGAGCCTAAAGAAACGCTTCGTGTGATGATGTCTCATCGAAAAAAGCGGCCTAGGCCGGCAAAGAATAAATTAAAGGTGCCCTAAAGACCGTATAAGGTGCGCACGCGCTGGATATCGCGGGCGCTTAATCCTCTTTGAATCCCTTCGGAAATTGAGCGATTCATGATGCTGATTTGAGGAGTTGTGGTATCGTCGTGATCTAATCCTAAGACGTGTCCTAGTTCATGAAGGGCAATAGAGGTTAAGTCATATTTCTGGGGATGATATTGAAAGGACAAATTAAAACTTTGATTAATCATGATGTCGGTATCTACTAAAAATTCACTGTAGTGATAGATGGTTTTTGCAGGTTCATCCGTTCCACCACAAATCATGACACTTTGATCGCATTGAGTCCAGTTGGTGCCTGATCGCATTCCAATAAGATGAGTAGATGGGTCATTTTCGCTCCCAATCGGATCTGGCGTCGAGCGATCAATCACCTGAAGGATAGGAAATCCCAATGCGTCATTCCAAATTCGAATGGCCTCATCAAACGCCTGTCTGGCATCTTCTGTCATCGATGTCCCATATTTCAAATAAACAGGGAGCTTTCTTCCCCAACTTAGGGGTCTGCAATCTGAGGAAAGAAGATAGCCTGCTGAGCTGATCGCGGCATCACACTGGCCTAACTCGGATTCAAGCATAGGGCCGCATCCCATAAGCATGATGAGGGACAGGAAAGATAGAAAGGAGGAGATTGCATATTTTTTCATACTCCATTTCTATTACAAAATGAGTGCCAAAAATGAAAATAAAATTAGTCTGTGATATCAATGTGTTAAAGTTTTTGAATTTCTTTTTAAATTGAAGATTGTGCCAAAAAATGATAGGCAGAGACGTAAATTGTCACTGAGTTGTCATCCCCGACTTGATCGGGGATCCATTTTTGCGGGTGTAGTTCAGTGGTAGAATGCGAGCTTCCCAAGCTTGAGATGAGGGTTCGATTCCCTTCACCCGCTCCAAATGTCAAGGTATTCGAACCGCTTTTACTGCTGCGGCAGCTATAGATGTTCCAAACGGTAAGTAATGGAATGTACGATAGGTATTTTTTTCTAATTCATAAATGTAATTCATGAGTAGATTGGTGTAATGTGTAGGATTGGTATAACGCACTTGGTCTTTTTGTAAAATTTTCCTTAGGGTAATGATTACGCTTGCTGGGATGAAGATAGAACAGTGTATCCACGATATATGAAGAGTGCGAAACTCTCGATTTAATAAATTTAATAGACTTTTTTTAGAATAGCGACGTTTGTGATGATTCATTTTATCACAGTGAGACCACAGCCACTGATGTGCTGGAACCATGACGATAAAAATGCCACCTGGCTTTAAAATACGCTTCACTTCACGAATAATCGCCAAATCATCTTCATCATGCTCAATAACGTCTAATGCGCAAACAACATCAAAAGAGCTTGCTTCAAATCCTGTTTGTTTGGCATCGGCTTTAAAAACAGGTAGATTTTTTTTCTGGCAAAAATTGAAAGCGATTTCATGGTTGTCTATCCCGAAGGATTTAAAACCTCGGGCCCCTAACTGTTCTATGATGCCACCTGTACCACAGCCAATATCCAAAGCACATTTTTCATTTCCATTGTCTGTATATCTATCCAGGATAACATCTAAAAATTTTTTTTTGCCTAGAAACCACCAATGGGTAGTATCTTTCTCAATTAGTTCTTGGTAGCACTCAAATTCCATATAAAACTATTACCTTGATTATCATTTAGATTTCAATTTATTTTTTGTGGTCCCCACCCCCCTTTGTTCGGTGGTATAATAAAGATAGCAGGGGGAGAGGGTTAGATGTGGCTAAAAAGCTTACAATACTCTCCTTGGGGGTTGGTTGTGGTGTTGCTTTTCTTGTTATTCTTCTTTTGGTTAAGACTGATTTAGGTGTTTCAAAAACATTCTTAGAAAAAGAGCTTAGTCATCGTCTAGGAGTTCCAATTGAAATCGAGAAACTTGAAAGGAGTGGATTTTATCCTTTAAAATTTAAAGGATTGAATATTAAAATCGCTAATCCTCAAGGAAATAAAGGTTCCCTAGACGGAACCGGTGCACAGGTAGAGCTTTCATTTTTTCCATCAGTAAGACTTTTTTTTAAAGGCTGGCAAGAAATTTTTCCTCTCCATATAAAAATTTATAACTCCTTGGCTTCTTTTAGCGGAGACATCAACTCTAGTGGTGAGAAGCTTCAGCTTTATAATTTAAATTTTAATATGGGTATTTCGAATATCAAGGGGCAGGGGTACTATTTGCCACAGAAGAAGGAAGTGTATGCGACCGTCGTTGGACAAGAGATATTCCTCGATGATTTTATCAAATCTGTTGGTGGAAGGAGTGATCTGCTTAGGAGCTGGCCTCAATGGTTCAATGCTGTGAATGGTAAAATACATGTGCGATTTGATCATCTGTATTTTAATGGAGCCAGCCTTTCAAATTTTGGGGCATTTTTAAAATTAAAAGAAGGGAGTATTCATCTCGATCCCCTTTCCTGGGAGATGGCAGGGGGCCGTGTTTTTCTAATCCATAGTTTACGTATTGAAAATGGCCTTCCGGTGATGACGGTTCAAGTTGCTGTCAAAGATGTCGATTTGAACGAGTTGCTATTGGCTTTGCATGCTCAAAATTACAATAGAGTTTCTGGAACTCTTTACACGAAAGCTTCTTTTGTCATGCATGGAAGAAGTAAAAAAGAACTCCGTCAGAATCTTACCGGAAATGGTTTTATGCAAATTCGAAATGGGCGTTTTAATGGACCTCTTTTTTCTCAGAAGGCCTGGAAAGCTGTTCCACTCAGGGAGGTTTCAAGCTTATTTTTGTCTGAGAGAAGAATTTCAGATGATTTTACTCTTTTGCAAACACCCTTTTCGATAGAAAAAGAGAAAATTTTTACACAAGATATCATGGTTTTTAATCCAGACGGAGGAATAGGAATGGAGGGGAAGGGGGTTGTGGAATTTAACTCTCGTTTAAAGTATGAAGGACGTTATTATTGTCTCTTGAACAAATACGAACAATATGTGATTCCGTTTGAGGTCCAAGGAACTATTGATCGTCCTGAAACCTCTTTGGATATTGCTGCGGCTTCTCAGGAGTCTATTACAAAAGCAGGAGCAAAGTTTTTTATACAAGATGATCGTGTCAGGGTGTTTAATATGGGGGTAAGCGTTTTAGATCAGCTTGCCCCTCTCCTCCCATAATACCCTTGATCTTAGGGCCTAGTGGTGTATTCTAAGCCAAAGCCAAATCTTTACTATTGAGTAAAGATTTGGTATTCTAAAGATGTATGAAAGTCACGGCCTTAGAAGAATACGGATTAAGATGCCTTTTGCAGCTGGCTAAAGCCTATCTAGAGCATGAAGAAGTAGGACTTTCTATTAGCGAGATTGCGAAGCGTGAAGGGCTTTCTATTCAGTATGTATCGAAGATTACCTCTCAATTG
>JACPSU010000125.1 GCA_016193105.1 Deltaproteobacteria bacterium
AGAGTTTTAAAAAAACTTTAAGAGAACCTTTTGACTTTGAATTTAAAGTATGTCATGAAAATTACACTTATGACTCCCCATCGACCCAAAGACATGACATGGCTTGAGAAAACTTCTGAGTTTTCAATAACCTGGGAGGATAGCCACAAGACGGTGTTGCCCTTTACGGCCCTACGAAAAGAATGCCCCTGTGCCTTGTGCCGTGCGCGGCGAGAAAGCTCAAATCCGTTTCAATTTGTATCGGAAACAGCCCCTTCTTCATCTCTAGCTAAAGAAATTTCGCCTGTGGGCCATTACGCCATTAAAATTGAATGGGCAGATGGACATTCGAGCGGCATTTATACCTTTGAAATGCTTAGAAAGCTCTGCTCCTGCCCCCAGTGTAAACACGGATGATGGACTCTTCAGATATTTATTTTCTTAAAAAAGCTCTGGCACAAGCCGAAAAGGCTTATGCACAAGAAGAAGTCCCTATTGGGGCTATTTTAGTCTCAAAAAATCGTATTATTTCTGAAGGATTTAATTTAAGAGAGGCTCAAAACGATCCCACCGCTCATGCAGAAATTATTGCCCTTCAAAAAGCATCCCAAAAATTAAAAAGTTGGAGACTGGAAGGAACTACGCTATATGTTACCTGCGAACCATGCTTAATGTGTGCGGGTGCCTTAGTACAGGCGAGAATAGAACGACTGGTATACGGATGTGCAGATCCCAAAGCGGGAGCGGTTTCTTCTTTGTATCAAACCTTGCAAGATTCAAGATTAAATCATCAAATCATTGTTCAAGGAGGCGTTCTTGAAGAAGAGTGCAGAGAGCTCTTACAAAAGTTTTTTAAATTGCGGAGAGGTGTCCGAGTGGCCGAAGGAGCACGCCTGGAAAGCGTGTAAACGGGAAACCGTTTCGAGGGTTCGAACCCCTCCCTCTCCGAATTCACGATAAAAGGTCGATCAAATGCAAATCAAAAAATTATCAATTTTAATTCCAGTTTATAATGAAGCCCAAACCCTTGAAAAGATCATTGACCGTATTGATCAAATCCACCTTCAAGACATTGAAAAAGAGATCATTTTAATTAATGATGGTTCTACAGATAAAACCACCCAAAAACTAAATAAACTTCAATCTCAATATTCAAGCTTAAATCTTCAAGTTCTTCATCATAGTCAAAATTTCGGAAAAGGAAAAGCTGTCCAGACAGGAATAAAGGTAGCGACAGGAGATATTATCTTAATTCAAGATGCTGACTTAGAATATAATCCCATAGACTACCCTAAACTCTTAACGCCTTTCATTCATGCTCAAGCAGATGTCGTTTATGGTTCACGATTTTTAAATGGGGGATACGTTCGAGTCCTTTATTTCTGGCATTATGTCGTAAATAGAATCATTACCTTTACTTCTAACTGTTTCACAAACATTAATCTTACGGATGTTGAAACAGGTTATAAACTTTTTAAACGAAGTGTATTTGAAGAAATTTTACTTTCATCTCAACGTTTTGGATTTGAGATAGAAGTTACTGCTAAAATTGCAAAAAAACGCTTGCGAATTTATGAGGTGCCTATTTCCTATGAAGGACGTACCTATGATGAAGGAAAGAAGATCTCTTGGCGGGATGGGCTAGCTGCCTTTTGGCACATTATAAGATTTAATTTGCTAACAAAAATATAACAAATTGCCTTACTTCTTATTTCCTGCTAGCTTTTCCCTCCGAAGATGAAAAAGGGTGTCTGTGTTTTCATTTTGTTATTTTCTGCAATGCAAGGATATGCGCAGAATAAACCCATCCTTCTTAAACATACTTTTAAACCGGGAGAAATTACCGAGCACGTTCAGCAAACTATTGCCAAAGCACGGGCATCTTTAGATGCTCTGGTAAAGGTTCCAACTGAAGCCAAAGACTTTTCTAACACCATTCTTGCCCTTGAACACACGATGGCTGAGTTTTTTGACCACTCTCAACCCATGCTGTTTTTAAAAGATGTTTTAGTCGATGAAGTCTTACGAAATGAAGCGCTCCAATGTGAGCCTCTGATCCGCCAATTTAAAGAAGAAGTTTTGATGCGCCAAGATCTCTTCTTAAGCTTTGAAACTGCTCAACAAAATTTAAAAGCACAAGACCTGAAATTAGATATGGCCAATCAACGATTGATCACTCTGTGGGCTCTCAAATTTAGAAAAAGTGGTGTTCATCTTCAAGGAAGAGCTCAAGAAGAACTCCATCGCCTCAAAGCAGAACTCATCCTCTTAGAAGCCACCTTTGAAAGGAATATTAATACTCATGATTCAACCATTCAAGTTACGGCAAAAGAACTCGAAGGCCTTCCAAAATCTTTACGCATGCAAATCGAATCCAAAGGACCAGGCATAGAGGGAACCTACACGGTCAGCACCAAAACAGCAGAATATATCCCCTTTATGGAATACTGTGAATCCGAAGCAGCTCGAAAAAGACTCTACGAAGCTTCGACTCAAGGTGTGGCCACCCAAAATATGGATCTCCTAGAACGAGCGTTCCTCGTAAAAGCAAAAATTGCAACACTTCTGGGCTATGACAATTGGGTTTCCTATCAAACTGATGGACTTATGGCCCAAAACGCCAAACAGGTAGAAAACTTCTTAGAACTCCTGAGAAGTCGTATGGAGCCTTGGTATGAAAAATTTCATGACATTCTTCTGAAAATAAAACGCGAGACAATTCCTCAAGCAGCCACTCTAGAGCCGTGGGAAGAGCTCTATCTTTCTCGAAAGGCCATGGCTCGTTTGTTTAATTTTTCTCCTGAGGAAGTCCGAAATTATTTTCCCATCAATAGAGTTCTGCCAGGGTTATTAAAAGTTTATGCAAAAACATTTGGAATTGAGTTTCAAGAAATTTCTACCGATGTCTGGCATCCTTCTGTCCGTGTCTATACTGTTACAGACGCTAAAACGGGCAATCCGCTAGGCCACTTTTATCTCGACCTTTATCCCAGGGAAGGTAAATTTCATTATGCAGAAGCTGAAGCTCCTGAAATTATTAAAGGGCGACTTCTACCCGAAGGAGGGTATCAAAGACCCCTCACAGCCATGGTTGTTAACATGCCTTCGCCTGCCAAAGGCCTCCCCAGTCTTTTAAGCTTAGATGAGGTTCAAACGTTAAGTCATGAATTAGGTCACGTCCTACATGAACTTTTAACCGAAGCTCGCTATGGCTCTTTTTCTGGATTCCTAACAGAGATGGATTTTTCAGAAGTTCCTTCTCAACTTTTAGAACATAGTATTTTAGATCCCCAAGTTTTAGATGAAATTTCAGGACACTATGTCACAGGTCAGAAGTTATCTGCCGCACTGAAAACTAAAATTATTGAAGCACAACGTTTTCAAATGCATCTATGTGACGTTCAACTTTTATTTTTATCCTTATTAGATTTTGAGCTTCATACGATAGCTGGCAGAGTTGATAGTCGAAAAATCTATCTTGCTCTACGCCAAAGAATCTTTAAAATTCAAAGCCAAGCAGGAGAAAATTTTCCAGCCAATTTTGGATATTTGATGGATCCTACGTATGCTGGCACACATTACGCGTATCCCTGGTCTGCAGTTATTGCCAAAGATATCGCTCGAGTGTTTGAAGAGGCTCATTGGAATTCTTCTGTGGGACATCGCTATCGGACTACCATTTTAAATCAAGGAGGAAGTGCTCCAGCTGTTTTGTTAACACATAAGTTTTTAGACCGTCCCCCTTTTTCTGGCATTTTCTTAAGAGATTTTTCTTGTCCTCTACAAGATGCAGTAGAGCATCTAAAAACAACAACGCTTCAAAGGCCCCTAGACATTCAAACAATTAATTTTACAGAGCCAGAGCTCAATGCAATGAGTCGACGTTTAGCTGGAAAATATGTCGATATCTACCAACGAAATGCCCTGTTCCTGACCCCAGAACAAGCTTTCAGAGAAGCTGCTCGTTCTGAGTCCTTACCACAAGAACTCATTGAAAGAATGCTTGAGAAAGATTTTCTAACAAAACTTAAAAAGGCCAGCGGAAGACGCCTTGTGGCACGAAATATTGCAGACCACTTCTTGCGTCAACTCCGAAGAACATTAAAATAACATTTAACTTCGTGCTAACGTTACAATAGAAACTTTTTGGGCGCCGGCTTGTAATAACAGTTTTTCACATTCGGCACTCGTAGCCCCCGTGGTATATACATCATCCAAAAGCAATACATGTTTATTTATAACTTTATTCTCCTGATCAACTGAAAATGTATTGAAGACATTTTTCTGCCGCTCTGACTGTGAAAGTTCTGTTTGAGAAGGGGTAGGTACTCTCTTTTTTAGAACATCTACATAAAGAGGAATTTGGACGGCCTTTGCAAGTTCTCGACCTAATAACACAGACTGATTATATTTTCTTTCCTGTAGTTTCTTGAAATGAAGGGGAACAGGAATAATCACATCGACATTTTGAGGCGCCACTTCCAATAGGAGCTTTGC
>JACPSU010000148.1 GCA_016193105.1 Deltaproteobacteria bacterium
ATTCCCCCCTTTTTTGTCCTCTATATCCTTATCGTCACAATTTTTTTAATCATGAGCGCGCCGACTCCAATTAAAATAAACATAATGGCCAAAAGGATATAGCCCGGAAGTGTTGTAAATAAAGGCTGCATATGGCTGGAATCGATGGAATTGAGAGCAAACATCAAAACGAAGGGTGCAAAGGTTAGAATGCGTCCTTGCCACACGCCTTGAGCAGTGATTGCAGAAATTTTATTTTCAAGTTTTAACCGCTCTCGAATGGTGTGAACAATGGTATCAAACGTTTCAGCTAAATTTCCCCCCGTTTCTCGAAGCACAATGACTGCTGTGACAAACATTTCTACGTCTTCTGTTTTCATGCGGGTGGCAAAATTTTGAAACGATTTTTCAACCGAAACACCAATCCTCTGCTCGGACAAAACAAGATTCATTTCTTGAGACAAGGGATTTGGCATCTCTTCAACGACAATCTGAAGCGTTTGCATAAGGCTAAGGCCAGATCTTAAAGAATTAGCCATTAAGGTGAGGCCATCTACAAGTTGCATATTTAATTTTCGTGTTCGGCTTTTGAGTAAAAATTCTATAAAAGGGCGTGGTACCTTAAAACCCACGACGGTAGAAAGAAGTGCAACCAAGAGTCCCACAAAAGTATTTCCCCAAAAGATTGAAAATGCCAAAACTCCAAGAACAAAAGGGCCAAGCATGAGGATTCGAAACGCATATTTGGGGGGGATGGGAATAAACATAAGATCAAGTTGATTGGCGACCCAATTTGCATCTTGAACGGTGTGGCGTTCAATGGCCTCATAAGAAATGAGGGTAATAAAAAAGACTAGAAAGCCTGTTAGAATGAGTCCGATCCAAAGAAAAATGGACATGATTAGTCCTCACCTTCAGTCGGCGACCCTTCGGTCTTATCGGTTCTACGTTTCATAAAAAATCCTTTGGGAATCCGAAGTCCTTTTTTCTCTAGCTCATGAATAAAAGAGGGGATGTTGCCTGTGAATACATATTCCCCGATCACTTTTCCTTTAGGATCGAGCCCCTTTTGTTTGAAAACAACGATATCTTGCATCGTGATCACATCTTTTTCCATCCCTGTAACTTCACTGACTTGAACCACTTTTCGGCTTCCATCTGAAAAACGACTGATTTGAACAATGAGGTGAATGGCCGCCGCAATTTGTTCTCGAATAGCGCGAGAAGGAAGATCCATGCCTGCCATCATGACCAGCGTTTCTAGCCGAGACAAACAATCTCTGGGGCTATTGGAGTGGATGGTGGTTAAAGAGCCATCGTGACCTGTGTTCATGGCTTGGAGCATGTCTAGAGCTGCTCCATCTCGACACTCCCCAACGACGATTCGGTCTGGTCTCATCCGAAGGGTGTTTCTCACAAGATCGCGAATCGTAATGGCACCCGTTCCTTCGATATTGGGGGGGCGACTTTCGAGACGGCCCCAATGGGGCTGGCTCAGTTGTAATTCTGCAGAATCTTCGATGGTAATAATACGCTCTGAAGATGGAATAAAAGAAGAGAGCACATTTAGGAGGGTTGTTTTACCGGTACCGGTTCCTCCAGAAACGACACAATTTTGTCGGGCTTCAATAGCGGCTCTTAAAAAATCAGCCATCTCATCTGTAATGGATCCAAACTTTGTGAGATCAGTAACGGTGTAAGGCGTTCTAGAAAATTTCCGAATGGTAATCATAGGGCCTTGAATGGCCAGGGGAGGAATAATGGCATGTACCCGAGATCCATCCAAAAGACGAGCATCACAATACGGTGTTTTTTCATCAATCCGTCGGCCCAAGGGGGCGACAATGCGTTCAATAATTCCCAAGAGTTGGCTGTTGCTGGTGAAGGACATGGGAGAGAGAACAATTTTCCCATTTTTTTCAACGTAGATTTGGTCTTTTCGGTTCACCATAATTTCAGTAATGGTGGGATCAGCCAATAAAACCTCTAGGGGGCCAAGTCCCAAGGCTTCATCTAAAATTTCTTTAATAAAGAGGTCTGTCGTGTTTCTATCTCCGATGTGTATTTTATCTCTTTCCATAATAGTAAGAGCCGCTTGTTTTGTTTTTTCTCGAAGCAGCGCCATTTTTTTAGGATCGCTCCCCGTTTCTGTATCTAACTTTTTGAGGTTCAACTCTGAAGTAAGTTGCTTCAAAACATTCATTTTAAGAAGCGTTCTGGAATCTTTGGGGGCTTCTTCTTGAGCAAAGCGACTGTAAAGTTTGGGCTGTTGTTGGGGTCGGGATGCTCCTTCGGGGGCCCCCTCTGTTCCTGTGGCCTGAAGTGGCACGGCCGTGTCTTCGGCAACTTCTTCTCTCATTTTTTGGAGGCTCTCTCCTTTTTCTAAAATCTTTTTCGTATGAATGATTTTAGCAAGCTGCATCATGTAATGTGTGGCCATACTTTTGGGATGGGTTGTGACAAAAGCAATTTTGGTATGTCCAGATTCTGAAATCACAGGATCGTCGACGAGTGCTCCTAAAATATTACAATTGAGCTGTTTTTGAACCAAAGAAGGATTTACTTCATGAGCACGGTAGCGATTTAAAATCACATAGACCAAGTCTTTAGGTAAAAATGCATAGATGGAATCTAGGAGTTTTCGAGTTTCATTTAACGAAGGAGTTTCGCATTCTGTGGGAACAAGAATCGCTGAAGCTTGATCTAATATTTTTTTTGTTTTTTGAGTGAGATGCGGGTTGCAATCTACAACGACGATAGAGTGTGGGTAATGTAGAGATTCTTGGAAGTCATCTTCGGTGATGTAGAATGCATCTTCCTTTTCAACTTGAAAGGCAGAGGTAAGGTTAAAGGCAACACTCGTTTTCCCGCTGGAAGGGGTGCCGATAAGTGCTATAACAAATGTAGACTTCATTTTATTTTACTCTAAACTTTCTTTTGAGCTCTTCTGATCCTTCAGCAGCAGATTTAATGATTTCAGGAGTTACAAAAAGAACAAATTGGCTCTTATTATTTTGAAAAGATTTTGAACGATAGAGGTTAAATAAAAAGTTTTGTGAAGTGGTTCCTTCAGGAAGCTTATTATAGTTTGTGAGCATGTTATTTGTAACCAATCCCCCAATGGCTGCACTTTCTCCAGATCCTACAATCAGGACGGTATTGATTTTGTTTTGGCCAATTGAAGGAATACCTCGTTCGTTGAATCCCAAAACGGTTTTCAGTTGAAATTCAACGTCAACGCGCATGGCACTAGATTCTTGAAGAGCTGTGGGTTTAATTTTCATGAGAAGTCCTACGTCGACATATTCTGTGGCTTGCTGAGTTCCACCAGATGAAGTTTGAAATACAGTAATGGGAATTTGAATGGCATTATTTAAAGTGCCTTCTTCATTATCTTGAACAATTAAAGAGCTGGATTCTAATACACGTGCATGTCCGTGTGTAGTAGCATTGTTTAATTTTGGAATGAGACTATCTAGAGTTGCTGTGACCGTTGTGGCCAGCTTTCCACCTTTAAGTTCAATGTTAGAGGTATCTCGAATACCAGGTGTCCAGTTAAAAGAAAAGTTTTTGGCGTAGTTTTTGTTGAGTTCTACATAGTGGGTCACAATGCGAACCATTTTGGCCGGCTCTGCTGAAGGCTTGGGTTTAATAATGAGAAGATTGACGACAACCGGAGGGCCACCCTCAGGGCGTTTAATAACACCTTCTTTTTCTGCGGTCGTAATAAAAACATCGGGCACATAGGTTTTGGCGGTTTCAATCGCAATCACCGCGTTTCGATCGGGGTCAGCATCTGGCCCCCGAGGCACTTCTCCTTCGATTAAAAATCTTTGGTTGACCGCTCGCGTAGTGACTTCTTTAAACCCCATTTTGTGAATGTCTTCTTGTATTTTTTCTGCAATAATTTTTTGAGCCACAGGACTTAAGGTAGCAATGATTCCTACTTCTTCTTTGGGGTATTGGTTTACAACAGTCACAATGCGGTTTAAATCGGAGGGGAGTAGAATCTCTCCATCGATTAAAATTTTTCTTCCAAAAATTTTAATTCGAATGCCTTCAACCTCACCTAGTAAATCTTGGAGTTCCCTAGCTGTTTTGGCCAAATCACTGATAACAACGGTGAGCACATATCTTCGTTTTAAAACTCCTGCTTGATCATATACATCTAAAGAAGTTTTACCTACGGCAAGGGGAACCAAAATCATTTTTCTATTTTCTCGGTCAACTTGAAAACGTAAAACTTTGGGATCTCCCAGGGCGATGTTGCCAGGAGAAAAATCAAAATTCAGAGTTTCTGAAATTCCTGTAGCTAGTCGCATCGAAAGAGTTTTTTCTGCCTTGAGTGTTTCTTTTTGTGCGTGGGTTTGGGCAGAAAATAAAATGCCTAAAGCCAGGAAGGCGATAAAAAGAACAGGTGTTTTAGTAAACGGGTGTAACATCTGTACCTCTAAATTCTAACCATCTAGGTTCTCGTCTGGTTTTGATATCTTGTTGTCTGGCTCCTTTAGAGCTTCGAGGGCCTAAAATTTTCTCAGAATCTGTAGTGTAGAGTTTTTCAAGCGAGCGATCGTCTGGGTTTCGCAAAGCTAAAAATACACTTCCCTCTCCAGCGGTGAGCAAAAATACAATGCCTTGAGCTTCTTCAGGAGTGGTTTCTAATGTTACCGTCGTATATTTGGTTTCTTTTCTTAAATCTCGTTTTACTTCTTTTCCAGAAATGGGGTCTTTCACCGTTTCTGTTGGAATCGAAGCAATGACATTTCTTCCTGTGGCAATGACCAAAACATCTTGAAGCACTGTTTTTACTTCTCGTTGTTCGCGATCTCCTTGGCCATAGTCAATAGAAGAGAGAACATCAATTCGATCTCCAGGTCGAATCAGGCGTCCTGCTCCATGGATATCGGTTACAGGGACGGTAATGGCTCTTTTTCCTTTGCTGACTCGAGAAGAAAGTTTGCTTTGGGTTTCTTCAAAAAGAAGTTTATTTTGCAAGATCTGTTCCCCTTTTTTAATAGGGACAGTGGTAATCAGCCCCAAGATTTCTTTTACATCGCTATAAGTTCCAGGCTGCACATACGTCTGAGGAACAGAGTCAATCCGAATCATCGTTTCATCGATGGTGGTGAGCTCATTAATATCTTGATTAGCCACGACCACTTTTTTGGGTGAGGCCATTTCTAAAATAGAAACTTTTTGTTGGCTCACAAAAGAATAAATGAGCACCACCGCTAAAACTGCAATGACAAGTGAAATTAAAACAGCTCTTGGATTAGACATAAAGTTTTCTCCTTAACAATTAGTATCCCTACAAATTCCAATTTTAATATCGATAGCCCCGGAAGGTTGTTCCCCCTCCAACAATGGAAGTCCTCGAGTTTGAACAGACGAAGAGGGTACGCTCATGACGTCTCGAGGGGGCATCCCCACCCATCCATTGGCTCTGTTATTCACCTCTCGTAAAAATAAAGATCGCGCGGTTTCTTGCGTGATCTGGGCCGAATAGATGGCTTTAAAAATTTGAAAACTAAAAATCATCATAAAAAAAAGAATTGGGAGGACAATGAGAAGTTCAACGATAGCTTGTCCTTTTGGGGCTTGGCCTTTTTGTTTCTTATTCATTGTCTAACACTCCTCCTCCCGCCAAAACATCAATGGCAGAGGGTTCATAAAGCACGGGAGAGCTACTTCTTAATTTTAAAAGAGCCTCTGAGGCTTGTCCCCACAGGGGGATGTAGCTTAAAAGCTGATAGCCAACGCTAAACTGATTGTTATTGACTGCAGAAGGTAAGAAATGAACCATAGGAAGTTTGCTGGCTGCCTGTGTTCCAACCATGTCTTCTAGATAAGAGGCGCCCCTA